>NZ_JBEHZD010000275.1:0-10237 GCF_040240285.1 Streptomyces sp. HSW2009
CCCCCGCCGGCGGCCCCCCCCCCCCCGCCCCCCGCCCCCCCGCCGCGCCCGCCCCCCCGCGCGCCCCCGCTGGGGGGGGCCCCGGCCCCCCCCGGGGGGGGGGTGGGGGGGGGGGGCCGGGGCCGGGCCCGGGCCCCCGGGCTGGGCGCCCGGGGGACGTGGGCCGGCGTGGGACGGGGACTGCGGGACGCCCGGGGCGCGGCGGGCCGCCGGCCGCGGCGGGTTGCCGTGGTGGGTGCTGCGCCGCTGGCTGCTGCGCGCTGAGTGCCGCGTGCCGCGTGTGGTGCTGTGTGCCGCGTGTGGTGCTGTGTGGCGGCGTGCTGCTGCCGGGTGGTGCGGCGGGCCGTGGGGCGTCGTACGGGGCGTCGGGTGGGGTTGTGACCGGTCGGCCGGTCGCGGTGAGCGTGGGGACGGGGCGGCCGGGCGGGGGTTACGGGACGGGTTACTTGACCGGCTACTGGACCCGGGCCTCGTCGTCGTCCTCGTCGTCGAACGGCAGGTGCACGTCGATCACCGCGATGTTGACCTCGACCACTTCGAGGCCCGTCATGCGCTCGACGGCGGCGATGACGTTCTCCCGGATGTCGCCGGCGACATCGGTGATCGGGACGCCGTACTCCACGACGATGTCCAGGTCGATGGCGGTCTGCCGCTCGCCGACCTCGACCTTGACGCCGCGGGCGACGTTGGGGCGCCCGCCGGGGACGCGGTCGCGGACGGCGCCGAGGGTGCGGGCGAGGCCGCCGCCGAGGGCGTGCACGCCGGCGACCTCGCGGGCGGCCATGCCGGCGATCTTCTCGACGACGCCGTCGGCGATGGAGGTCTTGCCCCGGGTCGCGGGCTGGCTGTCGGCACCGGACGAACTCTCCAGCGTGGTACCGGTGGTCGGCTTGGCCTCACCGGTGCGGGGCTCGTTGATCGCGGCGGTGGCCGTCTTCGTCGTCATGAGGGTTGCTCTCCTTCGGGTCTTTGCTGGTGTTCTTGGGTGTGCGTGGGGTGTTGCGGGTTGTTGCGCTGGCGCGGCTTGCTGGGTTGCTGCGGCTGCGGTGGTGCCCGGTCACGCGGGGCCGTGGTTCTGTTGTCCGTCGTACGCGGCGGCTGCCGGGGCGTCTTGGGCCGGTCGCCGTCCGGTGTTCGTCTTGCGTTCGTCCACCCGCCTCCGTACGTCGCCGTGAGCCCGCCGTACGTCGCTCCGCGGACTCCCGGAGGTGACCGCCGGTGCGCCCGGACGGCGGGACGCTGACGGGTACTTGGAACCCCGCTTGCCCCGAACGTCACGCAGGAATCGAGAATTTTCTGCGGGCCGGTCACGCACCGGCTGCCCGCGGGCTCGGTCGGTGCTCGGGAACGGCGGCGGGGTTTCGGTGTCCGGATCGGCACCCGATCCGCGCCGGTCCCGCGGCGTCATGGCACCGGCACCGGTCACCGGCCGCAGGTCCGTGCGATGTCCCGCTCGTATTTTTACCGGCAGGAAACACGTGTTCGACACAATTGCGCCGCATGGAGATCGATGCGGAGACGGGTGCGGGTGCGGGGAGCGGTACGGGCGTGGGCGGGGGCGTCACTGCGAGTAGCGCGGTCGGCGGCACGGTCGGTGGTTCGGGCGGTGGTTCGGCCTGCGGCGCGGCCGGCAGTGCAGCCGGCAGTGCAGCCGGTGGCGCGATCGGTGGCGCGGCCAGTCCTGCGACCCGTCGCGCGGTCGGTGCGGCCGGCGAGGCCGATGGGGTGGCGCTCGCCGAGGTGCCGTGGGCGCATCCGGACGCCGTCGCGCTGCGGGCCCGGCAGCGGGCCGAGATCGCCGTGCTCTACGGCACCCCGGACAGCGAGCCGGGGCCCGCGCCGTCCGCCGCGGACAGCGCCGTGTGCCTGGTGGCGTACGGGCCGGGTGGCGCGCCCGTGGGGTGTGGCGGGCTGCGTGCGCTCGGCGCCGGGACGGGTGAGGTCAAGCGGATGTACGTGGTACCGGACCGGCGCGGTACGGGAGTTGCCGGGCGGCTGCTCGGCGGGCTTGAGGAGTGGGCGCACCGGCAGGGCTGGGGCGCCCTGCGTCTGGAGACCGGTGACCGACAGCCGGCCGCGGTGCGCTTCTACACCCGCTGCGGCTATGTCCGGATACCGAACTTCGGCCCGTACGCGGGAGGTAACGCGTCCTGGTGCTTCGAGCGTCGGCTGTGAGGTAGGGGGTGGGGGCGCGGGCGGGGGAGCCCGGGTGGGCCGGCGGGTGGTCGGCGGGGGCGGCCGGGAGCGCCGCCCTGGCGCGGGTTTGCGCGGGCGAGGGGGCCGGCTGGTCGGTCGCGGCGGGCGTGCGGGCCGGTGCGGTGGCGGGGAGCCGGGGCCCGTGGCGGGGCGCCGGAAAGCCCGGTGGCGGGGCGCCGGAGGGCTCGTTGCCGGGGCGTCGGGGCCCGTTGCCGGGATGTCCCGCCCGTACGGGCCGCGTGTCGTCGCCGAGGGCGGACGGGCCCGCCGGCTGGTGCGGCCGTGGGGCCGGGCGGCCGGCGTGGTGGCGCCGTACTGGCGGGGCGGTGGTGCGGGGGTGGCGGGGCGGCCGGCCTCGGGCGGGGCGCATTACACCCGACGTGATGCGGGCGGCTGGGGGAGCACCGATTTCGCGTCAGTCTTGATCGGCCTCCGCCGCGCGCCCGGGGTCGGAATTTGCGGGTGAGCACGGGCAAACGCCCGGCGGGCCCGAGCGGCATATGCCGGGGCCGGGGCGCACGCCGGCGCATCCGGAACCCGTCGCAAGGGGGTGACGGGACGCCGGGCGGGCGGGGTGTAGGGGTGGCGCAAGCCATGGCGCGGAACCGTCGCACGGTGGCGAACCTGCGATGGCTTCGAGAAAACCCGTCCCGTGGCTCGTATCCACTTCGCTACCGTAAGTGGCGAGGGGGTCGCTGGGGGGCGCGGCGTGGCAATGGTCGGGAGGAGAGGAACGTGGGGCACGCAACACCGGGCGGCGAACATCCCGCTGAGCACCTCGACGGGCTGCTGGCCCGCGCCCAGAACGGCTTCGAGATCGACGACGCGCTGGCCGCCAGATTGCGCGGCGCACTGATGCACCAGTCGGAGCTGCGCTCCTGCCGCCAGTGCAACGGGCGCTCGGCGCCGGTCGGTTGCAACACCTACCGCCACGTCTTCCTGCTGCCGGACGGCAGCAGCGAACTCCTGTGGGAGCTGGAGCACAACACCTCACCGGTGTCCGACGCGGGCCCCGCGGTGCGGACCCAGCCGCTGGACGGCGAGGTGCGTCAGGACCGGCCGGGCGGCGCGGAGGCCCCGGCCGCCGAGCGCGCCCCGGCCGCGGTGACCGCCCCGGACCCGACCCCGACCGCCCCGGCCCCGGTCAGCTACGAGCTGTACGCGGACGAGCGCTCCCTCGAAGTCGCCGAGCGGCGGATTCACGAGCGCATCGGCGGGGTGCTCTGGGACGAGCTGGAGAGCATCCCCTTTTGGTTGCCGGAGCAACTACGTACGCCGGTCGGCTCGTTCGCACCGCAGCGGGCGTACGCGATAGACGACTCCGCCGACCACGCCCGCCGGGTGCTGCGCCGCGCGGAGAACCCGGACCGTCCTGGCGAGGACGTCCGCGCCCTGCTGACCACGGCGTTCGCCCATGACATCGCCCTGGCCACCAAGCCCAGGCTGCGTACGGGCAACCCGGACACCACCTGGTGCCGCTACTACGAGCACGCGTTCTTGCTGGTGGGCGGGGCCGAGGTGGTGCTGTGGGAGTTGGAGCACAATCTGACGTCGGACGGCCGGCTGGTGTGCGAGGTGTATCTGGACGAGGCCGCGGCGGAGTGCGCGGCCGACCGGCACGCCCGCGCGCTGGGCGTCGAGCTGTAGCGACCGGGAAGTCGTGGGTGGGTGGGGGCGGGTGACGGCCCGTTGTGCGGCGCAGTTGCCTCGCCCCCGCCGCCCCCGCGGTCCGTCTCCGTTCCTTGTCTCGTACCCCGCTGCTCTCCCGGGCCGCGCCGGCCCGCGGACTCGTACGCGCACCCGCCGCCCTGCCCCGCCTCGCCGACCGGCCGTCCGCCGTCCGCGTATCCGGCGGCCTCGCGCGCGTACCGGCCTGTCATGCGTTCCGCGCGTACCCGCCGGCCGCGGGTGGTGTCACCCGGTCGGCGTCCGCCGTCACTGACCGTCGCCGGCCGGCTCGGACCGTTCTCGTACGCCCCTGGACGCTCCAGCGCCTCCGCACCTCTCCCGGTCCCGCCACCCCGTACGCCCCGTCTCCTCCGCACTCCGCCCCGGCGGCGAGCCGCTGCCCCGGTGCGGGCCACCGCCCGTACGGGTTCCGTCCCGGGGATGGGCCGCTTGGGGGGTTGGGGTCGCTCGCGGGGGGTGAGGGCGGGGAGGTTCGGGGTGGTGGTGGGAAAGGTGTGACGGATGCGGGTGAAGGGGCTGTGTAGGGTGCGGGCCGAGCCGAGAGCGGGAGCAGCGCGTGGGGAACCCCGGGTGGGACGGAGCGGAAGCGGAGTCGCCGCGTGCCGCGCGTGCCCGGAATGTCCTGCGCTGGCTGCCTGCCGCCCTGCTCGCCGGCGGCGTCGTCTTCGACCTGCTCACCCCCTCGCACTACACCGCGTCGCCGTTCCTCACCGCCGCCTCGCTGATCGCCGCCCCGCTGTTCTCGCTGCGCTGGACGAGCGTGGTGGCGGCGACCGCCGTCGTCACCTCCGTCCTGCTGGCGTTCGTGCACAGCGCCGCCGACCGGGCCCTTTCGGTGACCGAGGTGGCGACCGTGGCGACCGTCGCGCTGTTCGCGCTGGCCATCAACCGGGTGGTGCGCCGCAACTACCGGCAGCTCGCCACCGTCCGGGTGGTCGCCGAGGCCGCGCAGCGCGCCGTACTGCCCGCGCCGCCGGCCCGGACGGGCGCGCTGCGGATCGCCGCCAGGTACGTCGCGGCGCAGACCGACGCCAGGATCGGCGGCGACCTGTACGCGGTGCAGGAGTCCCCGTACGGCGTGCGCGTGCTCATCGGCGACGTGCGGGGCAAGGGCCTGGACGCGGTGGAGGCGGTCGCCGTGGTCGTCGGGGCGTTCGGCGAGGCGGCGGAGCAGGAACCCGCGTTGGAGGGCGTGGTCGACCGGTTGGAGCGGGCGCTGGACCGGGAGGGCGACCGGCGGGCCGGGCTCGACCAGTTCGAGGGGTTCACCACCGCGGTCATCGGCGAGATCGACGACGTCGGCAGCGGCCGGCTGAGGCTCATCAACCGCGGCCACCCGCCGCCCCTCATGCTGCTGCCCGACGGCAACGTACGGGAACTGGTGCCGGCCGCCGGCGCGCTGCCGCTCGGCATGGGAGACCTGGCGGCCTGGCAGGACACGGTGACGGAGACGGAGTTCCCGGCCGGCGCGACGCTGCTGATGCTGACGGACGGGGTGACCGAGGCGCGCGACGGGACCGGCCGGTTCTACGAGCCGACGCAGCGGCTCGGCGGCCGGCGCTTCGCCAGCCCCGACGGGCTCCTGGACACGCTGATCGCCGATGTGACGCGGCATACGCACGGGCAGCGGGTGGACGACATGGCGCTGCTCGCGCTGCGCCGGTTGGGGCCGGGCCTTGCCCGGCGCGGCGGGCGCGGCGGCGGCCGTTGACTGCGCTGGGTAGTCGATCTTGACCAGGCTGCTGAAGTTCGGTAGGCGGTCCGGCAAAGGCGGTGCCCTATTCCCCAGAACGGCTTGGAATCACACCCGGGCCTCTATTAACGTTCGATAACGCAGCGCGGTCGTCACCGCCGCCGCAAGAGGCGGCTCCGTGCGCCGTCGCCGAATTCCTCAGGCGCGACACCGCCGTTCGCGGCGGGGCCGAGACGAGGGAACCGGGGAACCAACCCTTGGGGTGAATCGGGTCGTCCGCGGCCCGTAGGAGACCTTCCTGCTCCGAACCCGTCAGCTAACCCGGTAGGCGAGAAGGAAGGAAAGGAGCACGCCTCCGTGGCGTCCAACAGGTCTGCCTCCGGCCCGGCTTCTCCCGCGGCCGACCCCGCCGAACACGCCGGCGGTCCCTTCGCCGGGCAGCCCGGCGGGCAGTTCGCTCACCATTCTGGTGGTCAGGTCGCCGGGCACCCCGGCAGCCACGCTGCCGCACTGCCCGGCGGGCCCGGCGCCGCGCACCCCGGTGGTCATCCCGACGGCGGTCCCGGCGGGTTGCCCTTCGCCGGCCGCGCGGACGAACTCCCCGGCGCGGCAGTTGAGATGACGGCCGAGACGGCGGCCGAGATGACGGCAGGGATAGCGCTCGGGGCGGCGTCCGGCGCGGCGCCCGAGCCGGCGCACTGGGGCGGCCCGGCCGCCTGGGGCGCGCCCGAAGACGACGCGCCGGGCAGTGCACCGGGCAGCGCGCCCGGGGAGGAGTGGAACCCCACCGCCGAGAGTGTCGCCCCGGTCCGCGGCCGGCACCGGGTGGTGAAGCAGCGCGGCGGCTCGATGGCCCGCAGCGGTGCCGTGCTCGGCGTCGGGGTCATCGCGGCGGTCGGCGCCGGCGGCATGGCGAGCGCCAAGGACCGCCCGCAGGCCGCCCTGTCGGTGCCCGACCTGGGGTCCGCGGCCGACGCCATCGTCGACACCCTGCCCGACGCCGACCAGCTCCCCGGCGTCGGGTCGCTGCTGTCGGACGGCGGCGGGCAGCAGGCGCCCGCGGTGCACCCGGCGGACCGTACGCCGCTGAGCCAGGCCGGGCTGACCGTCGAGGAGACGGCCAACGGCACGGCCAACGCGGGCGAGGCGCTGCGCACCCGCATCCTCCAGCAGGCCGAGAACCAGCAGAACGCGGCGGAGGCAGCCGAGCGCGAGGCCGCCGAGCGGGCCGCGGCGGCGCGGGCCGCGGCCGAGGCGGCGCGCAAGAAGGCCGCCGAACAGGCCGCGGAGCAGGCGAAGAAGCGGGCCGCCGAGGCCGAGGCCAAGCGCAAGGCCGAGGAGGCGAAGCGGGCGGCGGAGGCCAAGGCGGCGGAGGCCGCGCGCAAGGCGGAGGCCGAGCGCCGCGCCAAGCTCGCCGCCAGTTATGCGCTGCCGGTCGGCTCGTACACGCTGACCTCCACGTTCGGCCAGGCCGGCGACATGTGGTCGGCCAACCACACCGGCCAGGACTTCGCCGCCCCGACCGGCACCCCGGTCAAGGCGGTGCACGGCGGCACCATCACGCAGGCGGGCTGGGCCGGTTCGTACGGGTACCGCATCATCCTCACGCTCCCCGACGGCACCGAGGTCTGGTACTGCCACCTGTCCTCCATGACGCAGACCTCGGGTCAGGTCGGCACCGGCGACGTGATCGGCCGGGTCGGCGCGACCGGCAACGTCACCGGGCCGCACCTGCACCTGGAGGTCAGGCCGGGCGGCGGCGCGCCGATCGACCCCATGGCGTGGCTGCGGGAGCACGGGCTCCAGCCGTAGCGGGGTGCCGGACCCGCGGGGTCGGTGGGGCGGCGGACCCGCGGGTCGGTGGGTGAGGCGTGCGCGCGGGTGAGGTGTCCAGCGCGCACGGCCGGGCGGCGCACACGGCTCGTACGGCCGGTTGGTTGGTACGGCGCGCAGGGCGCGTACGGCGTGGGTGACTCGTGCGGCGGGAGCGGCGGGGCGGGGTGGGAATAGGGCGGTGGGCCGATCCGTTGGGCACGGGCATGGTTGAACACGTATCGAGCACACGGGCCCGCCTGATCGGCGACGTCGAGGTCTTCCCGCTCTCACTGGGCGGCAACGTCTTCGGCTGGGGCGCCGACCAGGCGCAGTCCTTCGCCATCCTGGACGCCTACGTGGGCGCCGGCGGCAACTTCATCGACACCGCCGACGTGTACTCGGCCTGGGTGCCGGGCAACTCGGGCGGCGAGTCGGAGACCATCATCGGCAACTGGGTCGCGGCGCGCGGCAACCGCGACCGGGTCGTCATCGCCACCAAGGTCGGCGGCGCCAGCGGCCCGGACGGCACGCGGCGCGGCCTGTCCGCCGAGGTGATCAAGGCGGACGTCGAGGCGTCACTGACCCGGCTGCGGACCGACCACATCGACCTGTACTACACGCACTACGACGACGAGTCGGTGCCGGTCGAGGAGTTCCTCGGCGCGCTGGACGAGCTCGTCCGCGCGGGCAAGGTGCGGCAGATCGCGGCCTCCAACATCTCGCCGGCCCGGCTGACCGCCGCGCTCGACGCCTCCGAGCGCGAGAACCTGGCCCGCTACGTCGCCGTCCAGCCGCACTACAACCTGGTCTCCCGCGACACCTACGAGGGCGAACTCGCCCGGGTGGTCGCCGACCGCGGCCTGGTCGCGGTGCCGTACTTCGCGCTGGCCGCCGGGTTCCTCACCGGCAAGCACCGGCCCGGGCACCCGGCCGCTGACTCCGTACGGGGCGCGGCCGTGGAGCAGTACCTGACCGGCGAGCGGGGCCCGCGGGTGCTCGCCGCGCTCGCCGAGGTCGCCGCCGCGCACCGGGTCGAGGTCGGCACCGTCGCCCTGGCCTGGCTCGCCGCCCAGCCCACGGTGGTGGCCCCCATCGCCAGCGCCCGCACCCCCGAACAACTCCCGCCCCTGCTGGCCGTCGCCGACCTGGACCTCACGCCTGCGGAGCTGGCGGCGCTGGATGAGGCTTCGGCTTAGGGGAGAAGTGGGGTGGTGGGTTGGTGGGGTAGCGGTTTCTGGGTGGGGCTGGGCGCCGGGTCCGGGGTGACCCGGGTGCGCCTGGGTGGGGCCGGGTCGACCTGGGTGGGTCAGGACTGACCTGGGTGGGTCCGGGTGAACCGGGGGCCCGGGCCTGGGGTGCCGGCCCGCCCGCCACCCGCCGGCCCGCCATCCCCATCCCCCCACTGATCGGTCTTCGCGTCCCCGTCGGCCGCGGCTCCCGTACGCGATGCGGGGCCCGCAGCCGGCGGGGACGTGTGCGTGGGGCGGGGCGCGCGGCCGGCGGGGACGCGCGCACGGTGCGTACGAGGCTGCCGCCGGGGCGTACGAGGCTGCCGCCGGGGCGCCGGGGCGCCGGGGCACGGAGGGGCGGGGCGGCCAGGCCCCACAGATGCCGCAGCGGTGCCGCACCGTGCGGCAGCGGTGCCGCGGGAGCGCCGCCGAGGTGCCGCGACAGGAAACCCGCCGCGTCCGGTGCCTTTCCCCCACGTTTCCTCGGTGCGTACGGCGAAGTGAAAAATGGGCACCGGCACTGTCCGCATTTCTTGGTCACGGGCAACTCGACGCGGTTAAAGGGCAATCGGGCGGGGCCTCGGGGGCACTGTTGGATAGCTTCGGTACAAGGCCGCTTCCCCTGCTGGGGGAGGGGACGGGTCGCCGACCGGCGGGGCCGCGCAACCGGGTGGCCGGGCGGGCAAACGGGCAAAGGGAAAACGGCAATCGCCGGCCGGAGAACACCCCGCTGACCTGGCCGCAATGCGTCGTAATGCGGCCGGATTACGCGCAGCGAACGCGTACTTGGCGCCCAGCGGGACCTTAGTCTGAACCTCTCCATTCCGCCTGGGACGCGTTCACTTACGCGGAACGAACATTGCTTAGCCGGCTTAAGAAGTGACGAGTACGTGTGCTAAGTTCCGGCTACTCGATAGGGCTGCCGAGGGCCGGTGCCGATCGACGTCTGACCAACGTCGAAGGAGCGCCATGCACTGAAGTGATGGGATTGTTCGGCTGCGGAACATTAGCGACTCGCCGGCGTCCCCGCTGACTTGGCAGTCCCTGTTCAGGCGCATCGGCGGTTCGCCGTCGAGCTGACTCCAGGCAAGGGGATATGCCATGGGTCGCATTGTTCTCGTCATCAGTTCGCCCTCGTTGCACCGGCGCGTCGGCGACGCGCTGACCGCGCCCGGCTGGGGCGTCGCGTCCTGGGGCAAGTCGGCCCGGGGCCGGGAGACCCCCGCGGTCGACGTGGCCGTCGTGGAATCGCGCGCACTCGCCGCCGAACCCTCCCTCGCCCGACTCGGAATGCGGGTGATAGCGCTGGTCAACGGCGTGGGCGATCCGTTCTGGCGGTCGCCGTGGCGGCAGTCGGTGGCCGGCGTCGTCGATCGCGACGACCCCGACCAGGGCTATGTCGCCGCGGTCCGCGAGGTGTTGAACGGCCGCGGCTGGATCTCGCCCGAGCTGGTGTCCTGCGCGCTGGCCACGCCCGACGGCCCGCAGCAGCGCACCACCGCACCACCGCCCCCGGCGGGGGGGGGGGGGGGGGGGGGGGGGGGGGGGGGGGGGGGGGGGGGGGGGGGGGGGGGGGGGGGGGGGGGGGGGGGGGGGGGGGGGGGGGGGGGGGGGG
>NZ_JBEHZD010000276.1:0-10218 GCF_040240285.1 Streptomyces sp. HSW2009
CGACCATGGAGGGGTGAATGAGATTCCGCGCGGCACGGTGCAGGAGCAGACCTTCTACGAGCAGGTCGGCGGCGAGGTCTCTCGGGGCGGGCCCAGCCGCGTTCGGTCCGCTGTGCGCCGCACCGCCGTCGACGGACCGGCCGCACGGCAGCGGCCCCGGCGCCGGCCCGTACGGCACCGGTGGTGGCGGGGCTGGCGGGCAGGGCCCGCGGGGTCCTACGACTTCCGGCCTCCGCCGTGGCATCTGCGACCATGGAGGGGTGAATGAGATTCCGCGCGGCACGGTGCAGGAGCAGACCTTCTACGAGCAGGTCGGCGGCGAGGAGACGTTCCGGCGGCTGGTGCACCGCTTCTACCAGGGGGTCGCGGACGACCCGCTGTTGCGGCCGATGTACCCCGAGGAGGACCTCGGCCCCGCGGAGGAGCGGCTGGTGCTCTTCCTCATGCAGTACTGGGGCGGACCCCGCACCTACAGCGACCAGCGCGGCCACCCGCGGCTGCGGATGCGACACGCACCGTTCGCGGTGGACCGCGCCGCACACGACGCCTGGCTGCGCCACATGCGGGACGCCGTGGACGAACTCGGCCTCGCCCCGGAACACGAACAGCAGTTGTGGAAGTACCTGACGTACGCCGCCGCCTCGATGGTCAACACCCCGGGCTGACCGGCCCCGGGACCGCCCGGGCCCAGAACCGATCGGGCCGCGGACCAAGCGTCTGCGGGTGGGTCGTACCGCCGGTGGTCGTACCGCGGGGTGACCGCATAGGGGACGCGCCGCCCGCTGCATGCCCGTCCACCAGGTCGGTCGCGTACGGGGCCGGGTTTGTCTGTGTACGGGCTGGCCGCGTACTGAGCCGGGTGCGTACGGGATGCTGCCGCATGCGGGACCCCGTCGCGTACGAGCTGATCGCGCGGCGAGCCGGGCCGCGTACGGGCAGCCACACCACGGCCGGGCACACCGCGGCCGATCCCACCGCAGGCCAGCCCCACCGAGTACCGCACTCCCGCCGGGCGCCCGGACCGAGACCCGCGGGACAGCCGCAGGACGGGCACAGGACGGGCACAGGACGAGCGGCAGGACATCCGCAAGCCAAGCGCAAGGCGGGCACAGAGCAAGCGCAGGCCAAGCGCCAAGCAGACCCAGTGACCAGCAACGACCAGCAACGACCGCTTCCACACGCTCCGTATCGGATAGCGGACGATCTGTATCGGATTTCGGTCACAATCCGATCAAGTCCCGACCGCAACCGCTTTCAGCCCCCACCTTTCTCTGACAACATCCAGGCACGCTGCCGAGGCCGAGGCCCGTCATCCCGACCAGGGTGACCCCATGCCCGCCGTCGGCCGGCGAGACCGATGGTGGGGAAGCAGCGCGGGGGGTTCAGTGGCGGGCTTTGTGTTCCTGCGTGTCCGCGCGCATCGATTGCTGTTGGCCGCCGCGCTGTTGACGGTGTTGCTCACCACCGCGGTGCTGGCCACGCTCGCCGCGTTCACCAGCGCCATCGGCGACGCCGGGCTGCGGCACACGCTGCGTGAACGTTCCGCCGCGCCGGCCGCGTTGCGGGTCGCCACCGACCTCCCCGACGCCGAGCGGGCCGCCGGTGAACAGGCCGTACGGCGCGGCGCGGCGCGGGTCTTCGACGGGCTGCCGGTGACGCTCAGTTCGATGACGCGCTCCGGCCCGTACGCCTTGCCGCGCGAGCTCCAGTCGCCCGCCGCCCGAGCGGGCGAGCCCGATCTGACGCTGTTCGCCGCCCTCGACCGCTCCCGCGTCACGCTGGCCACCGGCGCCTGGCCCGATGCCGCACCGGCCGCCCCCGCCACGGGTGGGGACAAGGCCGGGGACAAGAGCGGTGGCAAGGCCAAGACCACCGTCCCCGTCGCGCTTCCGGAGACCGCAGCGGCCCGGCTCGGGCTGAAGGTCGGCGCCAGGCTGACCCTCGCCGACCGGCTCTCCGGGCCGCCGGTGCAGATCCAGGTCACCGGCGTGTACCGGCCCAAGGACCGCACCGACCCGTACTGGCGCCTGGACGAACTCGGCGGCAGTGGCGTCCGCACCCTCGCGTTCACCACGTACGGGCCGCTCCTCACCGACCAGGCCACCTTCGGCGGCCAGCAGGTCACCCAGGCCGGGGTGTCGTGGCTGGCCAGCGCGGACTTCTCCGGGGTGCGGGCGGACGACGTGGACGGGCTGCGGGCGGCGGCCGAGCGCGGCCGGGCCGCACTGGCCGATGACGACACGCTCGGCTCCCCCGAGGTCAGCACGGGGCTGCCCACCGTCCTCGACCAGGTGGACCGCTCGCTGCTCGGGGCCCGTTCGACGCTGCTGATCGTGACGCTGCAACTGGTGCTGCTGGCCGGGTACGCGCTGCTGCTGGTGGCGCGGCTGCTCAGTACGGAGCGGGCCGGCGAGACCGATCTGCTGCTGGCCCGCGGCGGCTCCGGCGCCCATCTGGCCAGGCTCGCCGCGGCCGAGGCGCTGATGTTGGCCGGGCCCGCCGTGGTGATCGCGCCGCTGCTGGCCGGGCCGCTGATGGAGTTGATCGCCGCCCACGGCCCGTTGGCCCGTATCGGACTCGACCTGGACACCGGGCTGACCCTGCAAACCTGTCTGGTGGGTGTCGCCGTGGCGCTGGGGTGCGCGGCGGCCGTGGTGGCGCCCGCGCTGCTCGGCGCGCGCGCCCGGAGCGGCCCATCGGTGATCCGCGCCCGCAGCGGCAGCCTGCCGGCCCCGTTGCGCGCCGGCGCCGACGTCGGTCTGCTCGTCATCGCCGGCGTCGCCTACTGGCAGCTCGACCAGCAGGCCGGCGACGGCAGCGGCGTGCTCAGCGGCGACGGCGGGGCGCTCGGCGTGGACCCGGTGCTGGTCGCCGCGCCCGCGCTCGCCCTGCTCGCCGGCACGGTGCTCACGCTGCGGCTGCTGCCGCCGGTGGCCAAGATCGCCGAGCGGCGCGCGGCCCGCGGCCGTGGCCTGCCCACCGCGCTCGCCGGCTGGCAACTCGCCCGCCGTCCGCTGCGCGGCGCGGGCCCGGTGCTGCTGCTCGTACTCGCCGTGGCGATGGGCATGTTCGCCGTCGGCCAGGGCGCCTCGTGGGAGCGGTCGCAGGACGACCAGGCGGACTTCGCCGCCGGCGCCGGCGTCCGCGTGCTCTCCAGCCGCACCCCGCAGTTCGGGCAGGGCGGCGCGTTGGAGGCCGTGCCCGGCGTGGCCGCGGCGGCGCCCGCCGCCCGGGTGCAGTTCGGGCTGTCGGGCGGGCGCGGGGCGACGCTGCTCGCACTGGACGCCCAGCACGCCAAGGACTCCCTGCTGCTCCGCGGCGACCTCGCCGACCGGGACGGCAACGGGCTGCTGTCCGCCGTGGCACCGCGCCCCGGCGGCGACCGGCCCGGCATCCCGCTGCCCGGCACCCCGGACGAGCTGCGCATCACGGCGCAACTCGGGGTGCTCACGGCGCCGCGCGACGCCGCCGAAGACAAGACGTCGGCCGACACCGCAGGCAAGACCTCGGCCAGCGTGACCGCGACCGTCGAGGACCGTTTCGGCGTCCCGTACCGGCTCCCGCTCGGCGTGCTGCCCGCCGACGGCAAGCCGCACACGCTGGTCGCCGGCATCGCGCAGGCCGCCGGCGCGCCCACCGGCAGGCCGGCCGGGCCGCTTCGGCTGGCCGCGGTCGAACTCGACGTGATCCAGCCGGCGCAGCAGGAGCGGCACCGGTTCGAGGTGACCGCGCTGGAGGCGGTGGCCGCCGACGGTAAGGTCACGGCGGTTTCCGTACCTGCGGACTTCGGCTGGCGGGCCGCCGCCACGTTCGTCGAGGACCAGCCGGGCGATGTGCAGGTCAAGCCGCGCGCCCAGCAGCCGCGGCGGACCGCGGACCGCCCGCTGACCGGCACGTACGAGACCGGTCAGCACCGCCCCGAGGTGCCCGAAGTGGGCCGGCCCACCGCCACGTTCGCCTTCGGCGCGCCCTGGCCGCAGCAGCCGGCCGCGCTGACGGCCGTCGCCACCGACCGCTTCCTTGACTCCAGTGGCGCGAAGGTCGGTTCGACGGTCAGCGTGCCGGTGGCGGGCGAATCGCTTTCGGTCCGCATCGTCGCCGCCGTACGCGGTCTGCCGACCACCGGTGCGGCGGCCGACCGGCTGGCCGGTACGGCCACCGAGCCCGCGGACGGCGCGGCGGGCCCCGAGGGCGCGCCGCAGGACGAGGCGTCGGACCGGGACGGCGGGGCGTTGCTGATCGACTTCCACGCCGTCAACCAGGCGCTGGCCGCCCGCGCCGGCGCGTCGCTGCCGCCCACCGAGTGGTGGTTGCGGCCGGCGCCGGGCAAGGACGACCAGGTGGTGACGGCGCTGCGGCAGCGGCCCGACGTCGATCCGGCGCTGGTCATCGCCCGTTCCGAGATCGCCCACGAACTCCACGACGACCCGTTCGGCGCCGGCCCGCAGGCCGGTCTCGCCGCGGCGGCGTTGGTGGCCGCCGCGCTGGCGGCGGTCGGCTTCGCGGTCAGCATGGCCGGCTCGCTGCGCGAACGCGGCGCGGAGTTCGGCGTGTTGCGCGCCCTCGGCACCCCGCGCCGCCAGTTGGCCCGGATGGTGGCGGCCGAACAGGCCCTGCTCATCAGCCTGGCGCTGGCCGTCGGCGCGGCCCTTGGCACCGTACTGACCCGGGCGGTGGTCCCGCTGATCGTGCTGACCGGCGAGGCGGCCAAGCCGGTTCCCGAGGTGCTGGTCGAACTGCCGCTCGGGCAGGTCGGCGGGGTGCTGGCGGCGGTGGCCGCGGTACCCGTACTGATCGTCGCGGCGGTGGCGCTACGACGCGGCGACCCGGCCGCCACACTCCGCCACCGGGGAGGTGAGTAGGCCATGCCCACGCCAGAAAGAGACCCGGCCGAGGCCGAGCGGCCTACGCAGGCCGATCCCGCGGGGACGGCCGAGGGGCCGGCCGCAGAACGGCGGACGCCGACCGGGGACGCGCCCGCTCCGGCCCGGTCCCGGGTGGTGACGGGGTGGGTCAGGCTGCGGCTGCGGGCCGCGCCGGGGGCGGCGGTCGCGCTCGGCCTGTTGGTGCTGCTGACCTCGTTCCTGGCCGCCGCCTTCCCGCGCGGGATCGACGCGTACCAGCCGCATGCGATCCGCGAACAGCTCTCCGACGCCGCAGCGGCGCGCAGCGCGTACCAGATCACCTCGGGCCCGCCCGGCGCGCAGCGTCCGCAGCACGAGCGGGCCGCGGCGCTGGCGCCCGGGCCGCTCGCCGCGCAGTACCGGGCGCTGCGGGAGCGGCTGCCCGACCTGGTGCGCACCGACGACGCGCAGTCCGCGCGCGGCGTGCGGACGCCCGAGCCGCTGGTGGCCACCGACGCGTACCTGCCGCGGCCCGACGGGCTGCCGCCCAAGCTGTCGCTGACGGCCCAGTCGGGGTTGCCCGAGCACAGCACGGTCAAGGCCGGGCGGATGCCGCGCGGCGCCAACCCGTTCAGCGACACCAGCGAGGCCACCGGGCGCGGTCCGGAGCGGCTTGAGATCGAGGTGGCGGTCACCGCCGACACGGCCAAGGGGCTGCACCTGCGGCTCGGTTCGCTCATCCACCTCAACGCGCCGGGCACCACCGAGCTTTCCGCGAAGGTGGTCGGCATCCTCGCCCCGAAGGCGCCCGAGCTGGCGTACTGGTCGGTCGATCCGCTGCTCGCAGCGCCGGGCCTCACATCGGTGACGTATCCGGGCGACACGCCCAAGCAGTTCTGGGTCGGCGGGCTGCTGCTGGCCCCCGAGGCCGGCCCCGCGCTGCTGGCGGCGAACGGCGCGCCCGAGACGTTCTGGCGGCTCGCCAACGACCCGGACGCGTTGACCGGCCGCGACGTGTCGCGGCTGCGCTCGCAGATCGCCTCGCTGGAGAGCGGCCCCGACCTGGTGGAACTGCGCAAGGCGACCGGCCCTGGCACCGAGGTCAGCACCGACGTCGACGCCATCGTCGCCGACTTCGGGTCGATGCGGGACGCGGTGGCGCCCGTGGTGGCGGTGGCCGCGTTCGGCGTGGGCACGGTCGCCGCGGTCGTGCTGCTGATGGCCGGTGGCCTGGCCGCCGCCCGGCGCCGCGCCGAGTTGACTCTGCTGCGTTCCCGCGGCGGCTCACTGGCCGGCGTCGGCCGCCGACTCCTCGCGGAGACCTCGGTGATCGCCCTGCCGGCCGCGGTGCTGGGCTGCGCGATCGCCGTCGTGACGGTGCGCGACGCACGGCTGTTGCCTGCGCTGCTGGCCGCAGCAGCGGTGGCGGCACTGGCCTGTTTCGCCCTGCCGGTACGCGCGGTCGCCGCCCATCGCCGCCCGCTGACCAGCGTGGAACGCACCGATGCGGTACGGGTACGACCCTCGCGGCAGCGCACGGTGGCCGAACTGACCGGGCTGGTCCTGGCGGTCGGTGCCGTGGTCGCGCTGCGCCAGCGCGGCACCGCGAACGGCGAGGTGGACGCGCTGGTCAGTGCGGCGCCGGTGCTCATCGGCGCCATCGCGGCGATGCTGCTGGTCCGCCTCTACCCGCTGCCGCTGCGGCTCGCCACCCGCCCGGCCAACCGGCGGCGCGGCGCGGTCGGCTTCCTGGCGCTGGCCCGCGCCGGCCGCGCCCCGGCGACCGGCGCGCTGCCCCTGCTGGCCCTGATCACCGCGCTGACCACGGCGTCCTTCGGTGGCTCGGTGCTCGCCGGGGTGTCCGACGCGCGCGAGCGCGCCTCGCTGCTGGCCGTCGGCGCCGACGCCCGTGTCGATGCGCACCGCAACCTGCCGAAGGAGTTGGCCGCCTCGCTGCGTGCGGTGCGCGGCGTGCAGCAGGTGCTGCCCGCGCACATCGAGTACGACCTCCAGTTGAACGACGACGGGAGCGAGATCGCCCTGGTGGTGCTCGACCCGGACGCGTACAACGCGCTGGCAGGGAAGGTCGGCACGGACCGCATTCCGGCCGACGCGCTGCGCGGCAAGCGCGGTCCCGTCGTACCGGCCATCGCCTCCCCGGGCGTCGCCAAGCGGATGGGCAAGGGGCCGCAGGACCTGCGCCCGCTGGCCGGTGACATCACCGTGCAGGTGGCCGCCGTCCACGGGGGCACGCCGGCCACCCAGGTCAGCAACTACCTGCTGGTCAGCGCGGACCGGCTGCCCGGCGCCGCCCCGACGACGCTGCTCATGGCGGGCAGCGGCGACCACGGTTCGGGCATCGACGCGGCGGCGCTGCGGGCGGCGGTGCAGGCCGCGACCGGCGGGGGCGCCGCGGTGGAGGCGCCGGCCGGCGGCTCCGGTACGGGCGATGGCTCGGGATCGGGCAGCGGCTCGGAGTCGGGCAGTGCGGGCTCGGGCGACGGCGCGGCGACGGCGGATGGCGCGCAGGGCGACTCCGCCGGCCAGGCCGGCGCGGCCGGCGGCAACGTCCGCATCAAGGTGCGCGCCGAGGAGCACGCGGCGCTGTCCGACTCGCCGTTGCAGGGCGGT
Organism: Streptomyces sp. HSW2009; assembly: GCF_040240285.1. Taxonomy (NCBI): domain Bacteria; kingdom Bacillati; phylum Actinomycetota; class Actinomycetes; order Kitasatosporales; family Streptomycetaceae; genus Streptomyces; species Streptomyces sp. HSW2009. The sequence continues at coordinate 7,476 of NZ_JBEHZD010000276.1, forward strand.
ACGGAGCGGCTGTACGCGGCGGCGGTCACCGCCGGCGCCGGCTACGCGGCGCTCGCCGTACTCCTGTCGCTGCTCCAGGCCACCCCGGAGCGGACGGCGCTGCTGGCCCGGCTGCGCACGATGGGCCTGAACCGGCGGCAGGGCCGGCGGCTGCTGGTCCTTGAGGCGCTGCCGCAGGCGCTGCTGGCCGCGGGCGGCGGCGCGCTCGTCGGCTACGGCACGATCCAGTTGCTCGCACCAGGGCTCGACCTGACCCGGTTGGCACTGTCCGCCCGTACCGGCTTCGACGAACTGGGCACCGTACGCCTGCACGCGGACGCGTTGTCGCTGCTCATCCCCGCGGTGGGGGTGGTGGTGCTGGCGCTGCTCGTGGTGCTGGCACAGGCGTGGTGGAGCGGGCGCCGCAAGGAGAACACCGAGCTGAGGGTGGGAGAGACGCGATGACGCAGACGGCGGCGGGCGCGGGCGGAGGCGGCGAGGACCGTACGGCGCAGCGCGCGACAGGAGCCACCCCGACGGGGCGGGGCGCGGACCGGAACGGTGGGGCTGCGGCTGGCGCCGGGGCTGGTGGGGCTGTGGCTGGCGCCGGGGCTGAGGGTGCCGCCGAGGCCGGTGGGGCTGTGGCTGGCGCCGGGGCTGAAGGTGCCGCCGAGGCCGGTGGGGCTGCGAAGGGAGCCGCTTCGGCTGCGGGTGGGGTGCAGGTTGCCACCCGCGATGCCCGGCCGGCCGTCCCCTCGCTGGCCGAACTGGAACGCCGGGCCACCTCGCACCGCGACCGCCCGGCCTACGGTCACGACGCGCTGATCAGTTGCGACCGGCTGGTCCGGGTCTTCTCCACGGACGGCGTCGAGGTCCAGGCCCTCCAGGGGCTTGACCTGCTGGTGTCCGAGGGCGAACTGATGGCCCTGGTCGGCGCGTCCGGTAGCGGCAAGTCGACCCTGATGAACATCCTGGCCGGCCTCGACGTGCCGACCGCGGGCGCGGCCTCGGTGGCCGGCAGCGACCTGCTCAACATGGACGCCAAGGCCCGGCTGCGCTACCGCCGCGACATCGTCGGCTTCGTCTGGCAGCAGACGGCCCGCAACCTCCTCCCGTACCTGACCACCATCCAGAACGTGGTGCTGCCCATGCAGTTGCGCGGCCGTGGCAAGCAGCGCGCGGCGCGCCTCGCGCACGCCGACGAACTGTTGCAGATGCTGCGCATCGACCACTGCCGGGACAAGCGTCCGCAGCAGATGTCCGGTGGCGAGCAGCAGCGGGCCGCCATCGCCGTGGCCCTGGCCAACACGCCCGCGGTGCTGCTCCCCGACGAGCCCACCGGCGAACTGGACTCGGCCACCGGCGAGGAGATCTTCGCGGCCTTCCGGACGGCCAACGCCGAGTTGGGCACAACCGTGGTGATCGTGACGCACGACCAGGCGGTGGCGAACGAGGTCCGCAGGACCGTCGCGATCCGGGACGGCCGCACCTCGTCCGAGGTGTTGCGCCGTACCGAGGTGGACGCCGAGACCGGCCAGGAGTCGATGGTGGCCCGCGAGTACGCCATGCTCGACCGCGCCGGCCGGCTCCAACTCCCCGCCGACTACACCCAGTCCCTGGGCATGGAACAGCGCGTCCTCCTCGAACTCGAACCCGACCACATCGCCGTCTGGCCCGACCACACCCCACCCACGACCTCGGGCTCTCCCGATTCGTCCACGGCCCCGTCCGTCAACCCGCCCGTCGACACCGCATCGTCCGCGGGCACGGGCGCCGACACGGGCGCGGGCGCGGGCGCGGGCGGGTGAACTGAACCTCGCCGTGCCGCGCCGCCCCACCGCGACCATCGGGGCAGCGCTACGGCGACCAACGTCCGTGCCAGTTCGGGGTGGAGCAGTGGTCTTCACCGCCGCGCGGGGACGGGTTCGAGGAACGGGGTGGGGGCGAAGTCCCGCTCGGAGTCGGGGTCTTGCCCGGGGCCGGGGTCTTGCCCGGCGGCGGGGTCTTGCCCGAGGCGAAGTCCTGTGCAGCGGTGAGGTCCTGCCAGGGGCGGGTGCCGAGGCGGAGGCGGAACCCTGCGCAGAGATGAAGTCCTACGCGGGGATAGGGCCCGCTCAGGGCGAAGTCCTGCGCGGAAACGCGGCCCTATCCGGCGGCGGGTCCTGCCGGGGCGAAGCCCCAGCGGGAGGCCGCGGGGCGAAAGGCTGCGGAAGCCGGATTCCCAGTGTCCCGCCGGGAGGGGAAGCCCCGATGGAGGCCACGGAGGGGGAGGCCGCCGAGGGGGAGGCCGCGGGAGCCAGTTCGCCACCGCTCGGGTCCCAGCCCCCGCCGCCTGATCCGCCCGACACCCGATCCACTCGTCGTACGCGCCGGGCTGCCTACTCCGCCGAATCGCCCTAGGCCGGAGTGACGGAGAGCCCGGACAGCCCTCCCGTGCGCACGGCTATCGAGCCGTACGGCGTCCGCAGCCGCAACCAGCCACGGGCCGCGAACAGCACCAACACCGAATCCACCGCCCCAGCGGCAACGGGGCTCACTCCAGAGCCAGAACCGGCGTCCGCGCCAGTGCCGGAACCGAGGCCGGTGCCGGTGTCGGAAGCTGGGCCGGTGTCAGCGCCGATACCCGCGCCAGGGTCGGAGTTCGAACCGTGCGCCGCGGCGGCAGCTCCCGCCGGCGCCAGGACCGAGGGCTGTGGCCGTCCCGCTTCGCCCGCCCCGGGGCGGGGGCGCCCCCCGGCGACCCCCCGCCCCCCCCCCGGGCCCG
>NZ_JBEHZD010000277.1:0-10167 GCF_040240285.1 Streptomyces sp. HSW2009
TCACACCCAAGGGGCGTCACACCCAAGGGGCGTCACACCCAAGGGGCGTCACACCCAAGGGGCGTCACACCCAAGGGACGCCACACCCAAGGGACGTCACACCCAAGGGACGCCACACCCAAGGGACGTCACACCCAGGGGACGTCACACCCAGGGACGGCGGAGCCCGCGACCGTACGTACCGGCGCATGCGCGTCCGTACGGGTCGGGCGCCCCGTCCGCGATCGAGGGGGAGTACGAACATGACGGACCAGAGCAAGGTCGTCGCGATCACCGGAGCGAGCAGCGGGATCGGCGAGGCGACCGCCCGCAGGCTCGCTGCCGACGGGCACCGCGTGTTCCTCGGAGCGCGGCGCACCGAGCGGCTGGCCGCGCTGACCGAGGAGATCACCGCTGCCGGTGGCGGAGCCGCCCACCAGCGGTTGGACGTCACGGACGCCGCCGACGTCCGGTCCTTCGTGGCCGCCGCCCGCGCGCGGTACGGCCGGTTGGACGTGCTGGTGAACAACGCGGGGGTGATGCCGCTGTCGCCGCTCGATGCGCTGCTGACCCACGAGTGGGACCGGATGATCGACGTGAACCTGCGGGGCGTGCTGTACGGGATCGCCGCCGCCCTGCCCGTGATGCGCGCCCAGGGCGGCGGGCACGTGGTGAACGTCGCCTCCGTCGGCGCGTACGAGGTCTCGCCCACCGCGGCCGTCTACTGCGCCACCAAGTTCGCGGTACGGGCGGTCTCCGAGGGGCTGCGCCAGGAGTCCGCGGGCGACGTCCGGGTCACGCTCGTCTCGCCGGGCGTGACCGAGTCCGAACTCGCCGACAGCATCTCCCACCCGGTGGCCCGCAAGGCCATGGAGTCCTACCGGGCGGTGGCGCTGCCCGCCTCGCCCATCGCGGACGCCATCGCCTACGCGCTGTCCCAGCCCCCGGAGGTCGACGTCAACGAGATCGTGGTCCGGCCGGCCGCGAGTGCCCAGTGAGTGGGAGCAGGCGAGGGCGCGTGCCGTAGCGGGGTGCGCCGGCGCGTAGCAGTGAGGGGGAACGGCGACCGGCCCACCGGCTGCCGGGCGCACGGGCGGGGGAGGGCGGCGTGCGAGCCGGGCCGGGGGGCCGGGGGTTTGGCGGCCGGGTGGCCTAGTAAATGGCGTCGGCCACGTTGTCGTGCCAGTACGTGACGTGCGGGTCGTTGACGTAGGTCTTGCCGCCCGGGAGGTTCAGGGTGACGCCCGGGCCCTCGCTGCCCTGGTCGTTGGCGCTGTTGAAGTACACGCCGAGCTTGGAGGTGTAGTAGCCGTCAGTGCCGTCGTCGGCGGGGGAGGACGGCTGGGTGGAGGCGTACGCGGACTGGCCCGGCTTCAGGGTGACCACGGACTGCGGCTTCTCGCCCCACACCTGGGCCGGCGACTGGGCCTCGCCGTACTGGAGGAACACGTAGTTGTAGGCGTTGCAGCTCTTCTTGGACGTGTTCTTCGCGGTGATCAACAGGTGGTTGATCGGGCGCTGCAACTTCTCCACGGTGACCTTGGTGTTCGCCGCCGTGCAGGTGGGGGTCTTGGTGGCCGTGGCGCCGTGCGAGCCGGCGGCCGACGCCACGCCGGCGCCGAACGCGCTGGCGGTCACGACGGCCACGGCGGCGAGCGCGGCCCCGCGCAGGGTGCGGTGGGAAAGTGCGGAGATGTTCATGGTGTCTCCCCTGGGGTGTTTGGGGTGGTGATCCCGACATCACTGAGCTTCTCGGAAACGCCTAACACGCGGCTAACAGTTGCTTGGTGATTGGCCATCACTTGCGCGCGTAAGGGAGCGGTAAGGGTGGAGTGGGGGCTCCGCATGGGGTGGGGCGTCGGGAGGTTGCTGTGGGGTGTGGGGTGGGTGTGGGTGTGCAGGGGGTGAGCGTGGGTGTGGGTGTGCAGGGAGTGGGTGCGTGCGGCGGGTGGGTGCGGATGGGTGTGTGCGGGTGGGTGTTTCGGGGTGGTGAGTGGGGGCGTACGGCGGGTGGTTGGGCGGCGTGCGGGGGCGGTGGCGAGGGGCGGGGTGTGCCGGTGGGGGCGCGGGGTGGTGGTCGGGCTCGATTGTCAGAGGCTGCTGCCACACTTCGAGGCATGAGCGAAGGTGGATGTGGTTTCGCGTGGCTCCAGGACGACCTCGGCTCTTTCGGCTTCTGCCTGAGGGCGGTCAAGGGCGTGGGAGTGGAGGAGTTGGCGGCGATGCTCGGGGCCGACGCCGGCCTCGGCATCGTGGCCCCGGACGTGTTCAACGCGGCGGTGGGCGGCGCCGGTACGGTGCCCGACTGGGCGAGGCTGGGGGAGCACGGCGGGTGGGCGTACGCCTGGCTCGGGGGGAGTGACGGTTTCTACATGCGACAACCCGACCACGTGCAGCACCTGTGGGAGGGGCGGACCTGGCTGTCCGTCACGGACACCACGATGGACCCGCCGACCGTGGACACGGTCGTGGACGGCGCCCTGGACTGGAGTTACTTCGACGGCGAGGTGCACGAGATGGTCCGTGCGGACCATCCGCTGACCCAGCGCATGATCGCCGAGATCGGACTCGGAACCGCCGACCCGGACCCCGACTTCCCCGACGACCCGGACGAGTGGGGGTTGCACATACCGCCGATCCGGGAGGTGTACCGGCTGGTGGGCGAGTACTACGGGGTGGACCTGCCGCGCACCAGCACCGCCGGCGCGGACCTGGTCGGCGTCTTCACCTCGCCGCGGGTGTACGCCAGCGGGGAGCGGAACAGCAGGTACGACAACCTCCGGTTGCCGTAGCGCGGGAAGCTCCGCCCGCCGTGGCGCGACGGCCTCGGCCGGCTGCGGTGCGGGAAGCCCCGCCTGCCGTGGCACGACGGCCTCCCGTCTGCTGTGGCGCGGGAAGCCCCGGCCGGTGTTGCGCGGGGGCGCGCCCCGGGGCGGAGCGGGACCAGGGCCGGGGTGGTGACGGGGTCAGCGGTGGGTCTTCGGGTCCACCGTGCGGAGGTAGCGCGGGGCGCGCCAGGCGTCCAGGCGGTCTTCCACTGCGGCGCCGAGCTCAAGGAGCTTGCCGTCCTGGAAGTTACCGGCCGTCAGGAGTACGCCGACGGGCAGTTCGCCCACCGAGCCGGCCGGCACCGAGAGCGAGGGGTAGCCGGAGACCGCGGCCGGCGTGGAGGAGGGGACCACGTCGTTGTCGCCGCGGGCGCAGTCGATGGTCCAGGCCGGCGGGTTGGTCGGCGCGGCAATGGCGTCCAGTCGGTGCTTGGCCATGGTCTCGTCGATGGAGCGCCGCGAGAGGTCGTTGAGCTCCGCCCGCGCGGCCTTGTACGCCGGGTCGGAGGTGGGCGGCGCGGCGAGGGCCTGCTCGAAGAGCTCCTGGCCGGCGAAGCAGGTCTGCTCCTCCGGGTGGGTGCGGTTGAACTCGATGAGCTCGGCGAGGTTCTGCGGCCCCTTGCGGGTGGCCAGATAGGCGTCGATGTCCCGGTGGAACTCGCTGAGCAGCGCCGGGAACTCCAACTCGGCGAGCCGGTCCTGGTAGGGCAGTTCGACCTCGACCACCTCGGCTCCGGCGGCGCGCAGCTTCTGCGCCGTACGGGTCATGAGGGCGTCCACGTCGGCGCCGAGCACGGGCAGCCGCCACAGGCCGATCCGCTTGCCGTGCAGGTCGCCGGAGACCGGGCGGGTGGAGAGGCCGGCGCGGCGAGCAGCGTCCTTCTCGCTGAGCACGGCCAGGGTGAGGGCGGTGTCGATGACGTTGCGTGCCATCGGGCCCGCGGTGTCCTGCTCGACGGAGATCGGCACCACGCCGTCCCCGCTGACCAGGCCGAGGCTCGGCTTGTGGCCGACCACGCCGTTCATGCCGGCCGGGCAGACGATGGAGCCGTCGGTCTCGCTGCCGATCGTCACCTGCGACAGCGAGGCGGCGAGCGCGGCGCCCGAGCCGGCGGAGGAGCCGCAGGGGCTGCGGTCGAGCACATACGGGTTGTGGGTCTGGCCGCCGACCGCGGACCAGCCCGACGTGGGCGTCGCGGCGCGGAAGTTCGCCCATTCGGAGAGGTTGGTCTTGCCCAGGATCACCGCTCCGGCCTTGCGCAACCGGGTGACCAGGGCGGCGTCGACGGTCGGCGGCTCGGCCAGCGCCAGCGAACCGGCCGTCGATGCGAGCCCGCGGGTCTGCACGTTGTCCTTGATGAGGACGGGGATGCCGTCGAGCGGGCCCAGCGTCTTGCCCTTGCGGTGCCGGTAGTCGCTGGCGGCTGCCTGGCGGCGGGCCGTGGGGTCGGTGCGCAGCACCGAGTTGGTCTTGCGGTCGACGGTCTTGATCCGCCACAGATAGGCGTTGGTCAGGGCCGTCGAGGTCAGTGACCCCTTCTTCATACGGGCCTGGAGCTCGGGGATCGTCACCGTATCCAGATCCACCCCCAGCCGCTGCGGTGCATCTGCGGGTGGTGCTCCACCGGGTGATGTGGCTGCTTCCGCGCGCGGGCTCGGCGCCCCGGTCAGCAGGGACCCCGCCAGTACGGCGGTGATCAGCGTGGCAACGCTCCTCTTCCTCATGGGGGTTAGCGGACTACACCAGGCGCCCCGATGCAAGAGCACGACACGGCGTATGTGCCCCGGCGCGTATTCACCCGTACGCGCCGGTGTCGCAACGGCCCACTCGCCCGGGTGTGGGTGATTTGAGGGCGAGTCATGGGCTTGGGGCGGCTGTGGATGCTTGTGGGTGTGCCTGGGTGTGCCTGGGTGTGCCTGGGGGGTTGCGGGGGTTGCGGGGGTTGCAGGGTGTGGGTGACGGGCGGTGGGCGTGGGGTGTGGGTGTGCCTGGGGTGTGGCCAGGGTGTGTGTGGGTGCTTCGGGGTTGCCTTGGCGTGGGCCCGGGCGCGGTTCGGTGGTGGGCGCTCGCCCGTTCCGGGTGGCTCGGGCCGTGTCATGATGACGTTGTCGGCATGGTGGGGGAGCGATGGACCTGCTGCAACTGCGCTATTTCCGGGCCGTGGCTCGCTTCGAGCACATCAGCCGCGCCGCGGAGGAGCTCTGCGTCGCCCAGCCGTCGGTGAGCCGTACGATCGCGCGCCTTGAGGCCGAGTTGGGCACGGCGCTCTTCGACCGGCAGGGCCGGCGCATCCGGCTCAACCAGTACGGGGCGCTGTTCCTGCGCCATGTCGAACGGGCGTTGAGCGAGCTCGATGACGGGCGGCGGGCGGTGGCCGACGCCCGCGACCGGGGGCTTGGCCGGGTCAGCATCGCTGCCGAGACGCTGCTCACCGTCTCCCGGGTGCTCGGCGGCTTCCGCGCCGCCTACCCGGACGCCGCGATCCGGCTCCACCAGTCCAACGCGGCCGAGATGGAACGCCGGTTGCGCGTCGGCGACGTCGACTTCTGTGTCGCCTCGCAGCCGCTCTCGGGGGCCAGGCTCGGCCGCATCGAGCTCATGCAGGAGCAGGTGTTGCTGGTCGTGCCGCTCGGGCACCGCCTCGCCGGCCGGGAGAGTGTGACCGTTCCCGAGCTCGCTGACGAACCCTTCGTCGTCAACCGGCGGGGCAACTGGCAGCGCACCCTGCTCGACCGGCTCTTCGCCGTCGAAGGGCTGGCGCCGGTGGTCGCCTGCGAGGGTGACGAACTCGGCGCCAGCCACGAGCTGATAGCGGCGGGGCTCGGCATCGGTCTGCTGCCCGAGATGTCGCGCCAGGCGGTGCTGTTGACCCCGCTCGCCTGGATACGCGTCGACGCACCCGACTGCCACCGGGTGCTCACCCTGGTCTGGCACCGGGACGCCTATCTCTCGGAAGCGGCCCTGAAGTTCCGCGACTACATCACGGAACGGCCCTTCATGGCGCCGGGCCCGGCGCAGTCCGGGACCGAGGAGCCGTAGGTCGTAGCGGTGGGGCGGCCGGTGGGTGGCCGCTGGGGCGGCCTGCCGTCCGGGGGCTCCGCCGTGGAGGGGGGTTCCCTCGTACGGTGCTGGCGCATTGTTGCCCCACCTTCCATGTCGCCGTCACTCCGGAAAGTTGCCCCGGAGAGTCGTCCCGGAGAGCTGCCCCGAAGGGCCGCCCCGCCGAGCCCCCGCACAGGTGGAGCCGACCGAGGCGGCAAACCTCTTGCCTTACCACTACAGATGGAGCACTATGGGCGCAGTGGTCGCGGCGGGAACGCCCGGCGTGGCCCTCCGTAGCATCCTTGTCGTCCACAGAAGAAGAGGACCATCTTGCGCAAGCTCACCTACTTCGTCGCCTGCTCGATCGACGGGTTCATCGGCGACCCGAGTGGTGATGCCTCCTCCATGTTCGCGTTCCTGGACGAGCAGTTCTTCGGGCACCTCGCCGCCGAGTACCCGGAGACGCTGCCGACCGCGACGCGGGAGCACCTCGGTCTCACCGACCGGGAGCACCGCCGTTTCGACACGGTCATCCAGGGGCGGGGCAGCTACCAGGTGGCGTTGGACGCCAACGTCACCAGTCCGTACGGGCACCTGCGGGAGTACGTCGCCTCGCGGAGCATCGAAGCGTCCCCCGATCCGAACGTGACGCTCATCTCCGGCGACCTAGTTGCCGCGGTGCGTGAACTCAAGGCCGAAGAGAGCGAACTGGGGATCTACCTGTGCGGTGGATCGCAGCTCGCCGGCGCGTTGCTCGACGAGATCGACGAGCTGATCATCAAGACCTATCCGCAGGTGTACGGGGCGGGCATGCCGATGTTCGGGGCCGGGTTCAGCGTCACGGACTTCACCCTGGACGGCGTGCAGACCTTCGACAACGGCGTCCTCATCAGGACGTACCGCAGGAAGCGGTAGCGGGAAGCGGCACGCGGGCAGTTGATGGGCGTGCGCGGAGCTGGTGCGCGCGGGGCGGGCGTGCGCGGCGTGGGTACGGGCGTGACGCGGATACGCGCGCGGCACCGCGTGCGGACGGTCGCGGCGCCGGCCCGGCGGCCGGTCGGCGTCAGGCCGCGGGGGCCGGCTTGCGGAGCACCTCGGTGAGGGCGGCGACGCTGTGTTCGCCGTGGCCCGCGTCGACGGCCCGGCGCACCAGCTCGTGCAGCGGCGCCTGCCAGGACGTATCGACGTGGGCCTCGTCGGCCAGCTCCCCGTCGTGCGCCGCGCCCGCGTGGAAGAGGTTCACCGAGGAGGCTGCGTCCGTGTAGTCGCCGCTGTCGATCTCGCGGGCGTACTCGGGCAGCAGCGCCTTGATCATGTCCAGCCACTTGCCCGCGAACGGCACCATGCTGTCCACCGGCAGGCCGCGCGACTGGAGCGCCGCCGCGCCCTGGAAGAAGCCGACGAGCGCCGGCAGCAGCATGGCGCCCACCGCCATCTCGTACAGCGCCGCGAGGTCAACGGCCTCGCCGAGGTGCACCGTGTCGCCGCCCATGACCTGGAGCGTCTGCCGGTACTGGGCGAAAACTGCCCGGTCACCGCCGTAGTAGAGCAGGGTGTCCGGGGCTCCGACGGCCGCCGGTACGTTCTTGACCGCCCCGGCCAGGAACGCGGCGCCCTGCTCGGCGGCCCAAGTGGCCGTGGTGCGGGCGCCGGCGGGCGAGCCGCTGTTCAGGGTGACCAGGGTGCGCCCGGCCAGTTTGGCGCGGGCCGGCTCCAGGGCCTCGCGCGTGGCGTCGAAGGTGGTCAGGCACGTGATCACCAGCGGGCTCGCGGCAACGGCCGCCGTCACGTCGGGCGCCGCCACCGCGCCCCGCGCCAGCAGTGACGCGTCCTTGCCGGGCGTACGGTTCCACACCGTCGTGGGGTGGCCGGCGGCGAGGTACGCCGCGGCCAGCGCCCGCCCCATCGAACCCAGGCCGATGACCGTCACGGGCAGCAGGTCGTTCTCCGTACGCATGGTGTGCTCCACTTCAAGGGGAAGGTGCGGGAGGAAATCGGGGGCAGAGAGAAGAGGGGCCGGCATGGCCTGTCGTGGGCGGCCGGGCCGTTGGCGCTTCCGCTGCGGGGTGGCGCCCGACTCATACTGGGTGGGTCCGTGATTTCCTTCAAGTACCGACAATTTTGTGGGCACTTACCTTCTTGTTAGGGGGCAACCGTTGCCGAAGCGGACCTATGTGTGTGGCTTTGACGCCGCGATGGCCGTCATGGGTGGGAAATGGAAGGGGCTGACGCTCTTCGCGCTGGGAGAAGGGCCGCTGCGGTTCGGACAGTTGCGGCGTGCGGTGCCGGGAATCAGCGAGCGCATATTGACGCTGCAACTGCGGGAAATGGAAGCGAGCGGTCTGGTACACCGCAAAGTTCACGACCAGGTGCCGCCCAAGGTCGAGTATTCACTCACCGAATTCGGGCACTCCCTCAATGCGGCACTCGCCCCACTCGGCGCCTGGGGAGAAGAGCACATCGACCGCATCGAGGCACTTTCCTGAACCTTCCGAATTCCCTTCCTCGCATGGCTTTTGACGGGGCGACGTATTGGCTGGACTGCGGGGAAGCCGGAGGAGTCGGCGTACGACCCGCTAACGTATTCCCGCACCGCCATGCGTCCGCACCGCTGTGCTTCCGTACCGCGATGCTTCCGCAGCGACGTGTTGCCGCACCGCTGCGCTCCCGTACCGCCGTACTCCCACGCCGCCGTACTCCCGTGCCGTCGGGCCGTCCCACCGCCGACCCGCGCTCGGGTCGTACGCCGCGCCCCGTTGCGTGCTTCGACCGGGGCTGTCGGGCGGCCGGGGCGAAGGGGGCGGCCGGGGCGCATGGTGCGGGAGGCTGCCCGGGACGGGGCGCTCGGCGTGGCTAAACCCCTGGTGCACCCGGTTCACGGGATCTGGTGAGCCGCCCGGTGGGCGTTGTCCCCGGCTGCGGCCCGCGGTGACGCTGGGAAGAGCCGCACGGCACGCCCGGGCAGCACGAAGCCCGGGCCGGCGCGGCAGCCGAACGAGGGGGATGCCATGACGGTGTCGAAACCGGGCCGGTCGGACCGGCACCAGCCCACGACCTCCACACCCGTACGAACCTGGCCCCGCCAGGACCACCCGTCCGCACCCGGACCCGCAGCCCCACCCGCACTCGTTCCCGCGCTCGTTCCCGCATCCGGTTCCGTACCCGACGGTGGCGGAGCAGGTGGTGCGCCGGCCGTGCGCCCGTATCCGGACGGCTGGTTCGCGGTGGCGAGCAGCGCCGAGCTGCGGCCGGGGCGGGTGGTCAGCCGGCGGTTGGCCGGCGAGGACGTGGTGGTGTACCGCACGCGGCAGGGGCGGCTACGCGCGGTGCGTCCGTTCTGTCCGCACCTGGGCGCGCACCTGGGCCACGGCGGGCGGGTGGCCGGCGAGGCACTGGTCTGCCCCTTCCACCACTTCGCTTTCGCACCCGACGGTACGTGCGTACGCACCGGGTACGGGACGCCCCCACCCCGGGCGCGGCTGGGCGTACGGGAGTGTCGGGAGGTCGCTGGCCTGGTCTTTGTCTGGCGGCACGCCCGTAACGCGCCGCCGTCCTGGGAGATCGAGGCGCCGTCGGCGGACGGCTTCGGGCCGCCGGGGTGCACGGTGCGGACCCTGGTGGTGCACCCGCAGGACTTCATGGAGAACGTCATCGACGTGGGACACCTGGAGCCCGTGCACCAACTCGCCGTGGAGATGGTCGAGGCCCCGCGGTTCGACGGTCCGCGGATGACCACCACGTACCGGCTCGGGCGGGCGGCCGGCAAGAACAACGTGCTGTTCAACTCGGCCCCGGTCACCAGCGCCACCGTGCAGGGGCTCGGGATCTTCCTCACCGATGCGTTCATCGGGTCGCTCGGCATGCAGGTGCGGACGTGGTTCTGCGTGACGCCCGTCGGTCCGACCCGCGTTGACCTGCGGCTGGCCGTGAGCGTGGGGTTCCCGCGGCTGCGCCCCCGCGGGGCCGCCCGGGCGCTGGCCGCCGTGGCCCCGCGCCCGCTCGCCTACCTCAGCTCCTTCGAAACCGACCGGGACGTCCCCATCTGGGCGAACAGCACGTATCTCGACCATCCACGACTGGCCCAGGGCGACGGGCCCATCACGAAGTACCGCAGGTGGGCGCGGCAGTTCTACAGCGAAGGAGGCGGCGCAGAGGGGGAGGGGGAGGGGTAGAGATAGGGGCAGGGGTGGGGCGGGGCGCCCCGGGGGGGGGCCCCCCCCCCCAGGGCGCCCCCGCCCCCCCCCGCCCGCGGGCCCCGCCCCCCCCGCCCCCCCCCTCACCCCCCCCGGGCGCCCGCCCCCGAGAAGGCGGTGTGCC
>NZ_JBEHZD010000278.1:0-10119 GCF_040240285.1 Streptomyces sp. HSW2009
GGCGGTCGCGCCCGCGGGCCCGTCGCCGGTCGTGTGGTGCGTGCTGGCCGGTGGCGCGCCGGCTCCGGGGCGCTCGGCCCCGCCGTCCGTACCGCCGCCCGCGCCGTTCGTACGATCCTGAGGGGTGTCCCCGGTGTTCCCGTGCCCGCCCCCGGGGACGCGGCCGTCGGCCCTGCCGGCTGCGTCGTCCGGCGGGGTGGTGTGGTCGGTGCCGGCCACCTCCCGTGCCGGTGCGGGGCGGTCGCTCACCGTGGGGTCGCCGTCGGACGCGGGGCCGTCGCCCGCCTGCTGTCCGCCGTCCGACCGCTGCTGGTCGTCGGCCGCGGCCACCTCCCGTACCGCCGTCCCATCCGTTGGCGCGGCGCCGTGTGACGCGTCACTCGGCGCCGATGTGCTCCCCGGAGTGTTCCCGGTAGGGCTCCCCGCGGTGTCCCCAGCGGGGCGAACACCGGCACCCGGCCCCTCGCCCGCCGCTACCTCAGCATCCGACCCGTCACCGACCGGCGCGCCACCGACTGGCCCGTCACCGACCGGCGCGCCCGGCCGCTGCTCAGCGGCGTCGGGACGGCCGTCGTCCGTGGGGCGCTGGGCGTCCTCGTCGGGCCCGGTCCCGGGCTGTGCGTCGCGCTCGGGCATCGGTCCCTGCCCTGCCTCTCCCTCGGCCCGCGGCACGGCTAGCCCACCTGCTCCGTGAGCGGCGCGTCGGCATCGGCGGTGAGCCGGTCGATGAACGCATGGGTGTCGGCGAAGATCAGCTCCGCGTCGTAGTCCAGCGTGGCCACGTGGTAGCTGCGCTCCAACAGCCGCTCGGTGAGGTCCGTGGAGGAGACCCGGGCCAGCACGCGGGCCGAGTCCACCGGCGGCACCACATGGTCCTGCGGGCTGTGCATCACCAACAGCGGCTGCGTGACCTGCGGCAACTCGGCGTCCACCCGGCGGAAGAACTGCCGCAGCGAGTGCGCGGCGTGCAGCGGCACCCGGTCGTACCCGCTCTCCTGCGCCCCCGGCTTGGCGATGTCGCTCGCGATGCCCGCCACCGAGGGGGCCAGGTGCCGCAGCACCGGCAGCGCCCTGGTGGCCAGCTCGTGCATCTTGTTGGCCGGGTTGACCAGCACCAGGCCGCTGATCGCCGCCCCGTGCTGGGCCGCGAGCCGCAGCGCCAGTGTGCCGCCCATCGACAGGCCGCACACGAAGACCTGGGAACAGCTCTGCGTCAGCCGCCGCAGTTCCCGGTCCACCTCCGCGTACCAGTCCTGCCAGCCGGTCACCGCGAGGTCCTGCCAGCGGGTGCCGTGGCCCGGCAGCAGCGGCAGCGAGACCGTGTGGCCGCGGTCGGCGAGGGTGGTGGCCCAGGGGCGGACGGACTGCGGGGAGCCGGTGAACCCGTGGCAGACGAGGACGCCGACGTCGCCGCCGGTGTGGTGGAACGGCTCGGCTCCGGGGAGCAGCGGCACCGGGGTCTCCGTTCGGATCGATGGCCGGACGCGGCCTGAAGGTCGGGACCTCAGCCTACGCGGCGCCCTGCACCGCGGGTAGGCCGATCCGGCCGGTACGTGCGTCGCCCCGCGCCCCCGACCTGGGCCGGGTGCCCCAGACCTGGACCGGGCGTCGCCGACCTGGACCGGGCGTCCCTGATCTCGGCTGTATGCCCCGACCTCGGCCGCGCGCCCGCGGACTGGCGCCACGGGGCGCGGGGCGGTCGCCGCCGCTCCCCGTCGCCGCCCGGCGCCGACCGCCGGGCGAGAACGGTGCCGCGCCACGGGTTAAGGTCTCTCCGTCGGATACAGGAGGTCCTCGGTTGTTCTACGGCGCAATGAAGCTGTCCATCGGCGGGTCGCTGAAGCTTGCCTTCCGGCCGTGGGTGGAGGGCCTGGAGAACGTCCCGGCCGAAGGGCCCGCGATCCTGGCCAGCAACCACCTCTCCTTCTCGGACTCCTTCTTTCTGCCGGCGATGCTCGACCGCAAGGTCACCTTCATCGCCAAGGCGGAGTACTTCACCTCGCCCGGCATCAAGGGCAAGATGACCGCCGCCTTCTTCAAGGGCGTCGGCCAGCTCCCGGTGGACCGCTCGGGCGCCCGCGGTGCGGGTGAGGCCGCGATCAAGAGCGGCATCGAGGTGCTGGAGCGCGGTGAGCTCTTCGGCATCTACCCGGAGGGCACCCGCTCCCCGGACGGCCGGCTCTACCGCGGCAAGCCCGGCGGCCTCGCCCGAGTGGCCCTGGCCACCGGTGCCCCGGTGCTCCCGGTCGCCATGATCGACACCGAGAAGATCCAGCCGCCGGGCAAGGTGGTGCCCAAGCTGATGCGCCCCGGCATCCGGATCGGCAAGCCGCTGGACTTCAGCCGCTACCACGGCATGGACGGCGACCGCTTCATCCTGCGCTCGGTCACCGACGAGGTGATGTACGAGATCATGAAGCTCTCCGGCCAGGAGTACGTGGACATCTACGCGACCGCGGCCAAGCGTCAACTCGCCGACGAGGCGAAGCGTGAGAAGGAAGCGAAGGAAGCCGCCGAAAAGGCCGCACAGGCCGCCCTGGCGGCGGACGGCGAGCAGGCGGGGCACGCCAAGTGGAACAGGCTGGGCCGGCGCAAGGCCGACTAGCCGGCCGAGGCCGCCGCCCGTGCGCGGGCAGGCGGCGCCCAGCGGGGGTGGGGGAGATGGCTCAGCAGCCGAGGCGCGAGCGTCCGGCCCGCGAACGCGTGGCGCGCATGTCGGTCGAGCTCCCGCTGTGGCGGGCCCTCACCGGCTACCGCGTCCTGACCGCGCTGTACGCGATCGGCCTGTACGTGCACGGCTACGGCGAGTACGAGCATCCGCTCGGCGCCGGCGCGTACATGCTGCTGCTCGCCGGATGGATGGCCGCCACCTGGCGGATGGTGGGCTCCGCCGAGCGGTGCACCAAGCGCTTCCTCATCGCCGACCTGAGCGTGGCGATCGTCGGCATCGTGCTCACGCCCCTGGTGGACACCCACCAGCGGGTCATCGAAGGCGGCCCCACGCTCCCCTCGATCTGGACCGCGGGCGCCGTGCTCGGCTTCGCGATCAAGGGCGGCTGGCGCTGGGGCGCGGTCGCATCGGCCGTGGTGGGCGCGGCCAACATCATCGAGCGCGGCGCCTTCGCCCAGAACACCGTGCACAACGTGCTGCTGGTGTGGGTGGCCAGCGTGGCGATCGGCTACGTGGTCGAGGTGGCCAGGGCCAGTGAGCGCACGCTCGCCCGCGCCCTCCAGATCGAGGCCGCCACCCGCGCGCGGGAGCGGCTCGCCCGCGACATCCACGACAGCGTCCTCCAGGTGCTGGCCATGGTGCAGCGCCGCGGCGTCGCCATCGGCGGCGAGGCGGCCGAACTCGGCCGGATGGCGGGCGAGCAGGAAGTGGCCCTGCGCACCCTGATCTCCCGTGGCATCGGCCGGCGCGACCCGCGGGCCGGCCGGGCCGCGACCGGCGGCGATGCGCGGTCCGCTGCCGAACGGCCGGCGCCGGCCGGGCGCACCGGGGTAGCCACCCCTCCGTCTTCTCCGGCCGCTGCTGCCACCGGCCCCGCCGGCCCGATCGACCTGGCCGACCCCCCGGGCACGGACTTCGACGCGGACTTCGACACCACATTCGGCACCGGTGTCGACACCGACTTCGGCGCCGATCCGTACCCGGACGAGCCGCGCGACCTGCGCATCCTGCTCGCCCCGCACGCCGGGGCCAAGGTCTCGCTCGCCGAGCCGGGCGCCCCGGTGCTGCTGCCCGCCCACGCCGCGCGGGAGTTGGCGGGCGCGGTCGGCGCGGCGCTGGACAACGTACGGCGGCACGCGGGCGACGGCGCCCAGGCGTGGATTCTGATCGAGGACGAACCGGACCAGGTGATCGTCACCGTCCGCGACGACGGCCCCGGCATCCCGGCCGGCCGGCTCGCGGACGCCGCGCGCGAGGGGCGGCTCGGCGTGGCCCTCTCGATCCGCGGCCGGCTGCGCGACCTGGGCGGCAGCGCCGAACTGGTGTCGGTGCCCGGCCAGGGCACCGAGGTGGAGCTCAGGGTTCCCCGGGGGAGGAAGGACGCGCGATGAGCGGGACGGCAGCGGTACGCGTGATGGTGGTGGACGACCACCCGATGTGGCGGGACGCGGTCGCCCGCGATCTGGCCGAGGCCGGGTTCGACGTGGTCGCCACGGCTGGCGACGGGCCCCCGGCCGCCCGCCGGGCGACCGCGGTCGCCCCCGATGTGCTGGTGCTCGACCTGAACCTGCCGGGGCTGCCCGGCGTGCAGGTCTGCAAGGAGTTGGTGGGGGCCAACCCGGCGCTGCGGGTGCTGGTCCTGTCCGCGAGCGGTGAGCACGCCGACGTGCTGGAGGCCGTGAAGTCCGGCGCCACCGGCTACCTGCTGAAGTCGGCGTCCACCGAGGAACTGCTCGACGCGGTGCGCCGCACCGCGGCCGGCGACGCGGTCTTCACGCCGGGCCTCGCCGGTCTGGTGCTCGGCGAGTACCGCCGGCTGGCCAGCGACTCGCCCCCGGCCACCACCGACGAGCCCGGCGCCCCGCGGCTGACCGACCGGGAGACCGAGGTGCTGCGGCTGGTCGCCAAGGGCCTCTCGTACAAGCAGATCGCCGAGCGGCTGGTCATCTCGCACCGCACGGTGCAGAACCACGTGCAGAACACCCTCGGCAAGCTCCAACTGCACAACCGCGTCGAGCTGGTGCGGTACGCCATCGAGCGGGGCCTGGACGAGGACGCGTAGGGCGCGCCCCCGCCGCGCTGCGCGCCGTCCCCCTCCTGCGCCGCTCGTACGGGTGATTGCGCCGGAACAACTTCCGCACCGGGCAACGGAATTCACCGTTCGCCCCGTCCCGTGTGACCTGGATCACCGTTAGCGTGACTGCCATATCGGGTCATTCACGGGAGAAGGGAAGAAGCGATGCGGGTCGGAGTGCTGACCGGTGGCGGCGACTGCCCCGGTCTCAACGCGGTCATCCGTGCCGCGGTCCGCAAGGGCGTCCAGGACTACGGATACAGCTTCACCGGGTTCCGGGACGGTTGGCGCGGGCCGCTCGAAGGCGTCGTGGCACCGCTCGACATCCCCGCCGTGCGCGGCATCCTGCCGCGCGGCGGCACCATCATCGGCTCGTCGCGGACCAACCCGCTCAAGGCGGAGAACGGCATCCGCCGGATCAAGGAGACCCTGGCCAAACACGAGGTGGACGCGCTGATCACGATCGGCGGCGAGGACACGCTCGGCGTCGCGGCGCGGCTGTCCGACGAATACGGGGTGCCCTGTGTGGGCGTTCCCAAGACCATCGACAACGACCTGTCCGCCACCGACTACACCTTCGGCTTCGACACCGCGGTCAACATCGCCACCGAAGCCATCGACCGGCTGCACACCACGGCCGAGTCCCACATGCGGGTCCTGGTGGTGGAGGTGATGGGCCGGCACGCCGGCTGGATCGCCCTGCACGCCGGGCTCGCCGGCGGCGCCAACGCGATCCTCATCCCGGAGCAGCGGTTCGACGTGGCCGAGGTGTGCGGCTGGGTCGAGTCCCGGTTCAAGGTGCGGTACGCGCCCATCGTCGTCATCGCCGAGGGTGCCACGCCCAAGGACGGCGACCTGGTGCTCAAGGACGGCTCGCTCGACTCCTTCGGCCACGTCCGGCTCTCCGGCGTCGGCGAATGGCTCGCCAAGGAGATCGAGCGGCGCACCGGCAAGGAGGCCAGGACCACCGTCCTCGGTCACGTCCAGCGCGGCGGCACCCCCAGCGCCTTCGACCGCTGGCTGGCCACCCGCTTCGGCCTGCACGCCATCGAGGCGGTGAAGGACGAGGACTACGGCGTGATGGTCGCCCTGCGCGGCACCGAGGTGGTGCGCGTCCCGCTCGCCGAGGCCACGGCCAAGTTGAAGACCGTGGACCCGCGGCTGTACGAGGAGGCCGGGGTCTTCTTCGGCTGACCCGCCGGACGAGGCCGGGCCCGCACGCCACGCGGGCCCGGCTCGCACGACTACGGCGCGCGGGCCGGCTCTCACGGCCAAGCCGCCCGCCCGGCGCTACGGCAGCGGCACCGACTGCCGGGCCAGGGCGAGCTCCTCGGCCACCAGCGCCGCACCCGCCAGTGTCAGCACCGACTCCGGATGGAACTGGAGCCCGCCGAACCCGGGCCCGCGCAGCGCGTGCACCTCCCCGCTGGCCGCGTCCCGGCTGACCTCGATCCCGTGCGCGGCGAGCTCCTGCCGGGCCGACTCGTCACAGTGCGCGGTGAACGTGTTGTAGAAGCCGACGGTCTCCGGCCGGCCGAAGAAGTCGATCCGCTCCTGGGCACCCTGCGCCGGAACCCGCTTCCGTACGAGGTCGAGCCCGAGTTCCGCCGCGATCAACTCATGGCCGAGGCACACCCCGAGCAGCCCGTACCGGTGGCCGCGCACCAGATCGGCGGCGAGGGCGCGGAGCAGCCGCATCTTCGGGTCGGCCGCCTCCAGCGGATCGCCGGGACCCGGGCCGAGGACGATCGGTCCCCGGTGGGCGAGCGCCTCCTCGCGCAGCCCGGGTTCGGCCCAGCCGCGCACCGTGACCCGCAGCCCCGAGGTGGCCAACAGGTGCGCCAACATCGAGGTGAAGGTGTCCTCGCCGTCGATGACCAGCGCATCGACCAGCCCGTCGGCGGGAGTGCCCGCGGCGGTCCGCGGCGCCGTCTCGGGGGTGCGCATGCGCAGCCAGAACGGCGCCAGGTCGGCCCGCCGGGCAGCCAGCGCCGCCTGCACCCGCGGATCGTCCGCCAGCCGAGGGGCGGGCGCACCATCCGTACGCGCCGGCGCCGCGCGCACCCCGAGCGCCGTCAGCACCCCCGCGGCCTTGGCGTGCGTCTCGGCGACCTCGCCCAACGGATCGGAGTGGCGCACCAGGGTGGCCCCGACCGGCACCCGCAGCCGCCCGCCCGGATCGATGTCGGCGGTACGGATCAGGATCGGCGAGTCCAGCGTCCGCGCGCCGCCCGCGTCCCGGCCGATGAGCGCGAGCGCGCCCGCGTAGTAGCCCCGGCCGCGGCCGTCGGCGCCGCGCGGCTCGTGGCGTGCGATCACCCGACAGGCGTTCTGTACGGGGGAGCCGGTGACCGTCGCCGCGAACATCGTCTGCCGCAGCACCTCGCGCACGTCCAGCGTGCTGCGCCCGCGCAACTCGTACTCGGTGTGCGCCAGGTGGGCCATCTCGCGCAGCCGCGGCCCGATCACCACACCGCCCCGGTCGCCGACGGCACACATCATCTTCAGCTCCTCGTCGACCACCATCGACAGCTCCTCCACCTCCTTGCGGTCGGCGAGGAAGGCCAGCAGCCCGTCGACGTCGGGGCCCTGCTGCGGATAGCGGTAGGTGCCGCTGATCGGGTTCATCACCACGGTCTCGCCCGACATCCGCACGTGCACCTCGGGGCTCGCGCCGACCAGCGTCCGCTCGCCGGTGTGCACCACGTACGTCCAGTACGCGCCGCGCTCACCGGCCAGCAGCCGACGGAAGAGCGCCAGCGCGTCGCGCGTGCCGAAGTCGTGGATCTGTCCCTCGAAGGTGCGCCGGATGACGAAGTTGGCGCCCTCGCCGGTGCCGATCTCGGTGTCGATGACGCGCCGCACGATCGCTGCGTACGCCGCGTCGTCCACGTCGAACGCGCCGTCGTGCACCCGCACCGGATGGTCGGGCAGCGCGGCGAGCACGTCGGCCAGCGGCAGCGCGTACGTCTGTGTGGGGTGCAGTACGGCCAGCGGCGTGCCGTCGTCGTGGGCCTGGAAGCCGCGCTCGCGGATCTGCCGGAACGGCAGCAGCGCCAGCGCGTCGGCGACCGGCTCGCCGCCGCCCCCGGCGCCGGGCGCAGCGGCGGGCAGCGGGATGTCGGCGAGTCTGGGCACCTCGGTGACCGGCCCGATCAGCACCTCGACGGTGTCCGCGTCGTGGCCCGGGGCCCGGCGGCGCAACAGCGCGTAGGGCAGGCAGTCGTCGGCGAGCAGCCGCCGGACGATGGCGTCGGCGGTGTCGGGGGCCGGGCTTGAGCCGGTGTCGGCGGTCTCGGCGGTGCCGACAGTGCCGGCGGTGGCAGGGGTTTCGCCGGTGTCAGGGGCGCCGGAGGTGGCCGGCGTTTTGTCGACGCCGGAGGTGGCAGCGGCGTCGGTGGTGGCAGTGGTGGGGCGCGGTGCGGGGTGGTGCGACACGGCGGTTCCTTCCGTCCGGGGCGGTCCGCGTTGCGCGCGGACCTGGGGGAGAGGAACGGCCGGTGGAAACA
This sequence comes from Streptomyces sp. HSW2009, assembly GCF_040240285.1. Taxonomy (NCBI): domain Bacteria; kingdom Bacillati; phylum Actinomycetota; class Actinomycetes; order Kitasatosporales; family Streptomycetaceae; genus Streptomyces; species Streptomyces sp. HSW2009. The sequence continues at coordinate 8,255 of NZ_JBEHZD010000278.1, forward strand.
GCGAAGGCCGCCCCTCGGGCGGCCTTCGCGTGATGTCTGGAGAACGCGCGATCAGTGGGCCGCCGGATGAGCGGTCCACCACCAGAAACGGGTCTGCTGCGCGTACATGGGCGGCACCCTACCCCACGCCTGCGGCGGTCGTGCACCGGCCGCCGGCGCCGGGCCCGCCCCGCGGCGACCGGTTCGGCACCGCCGCGGCCCGGCCGTCAGGCGGCCCCGCCCGCCGGTCCGCCGGGCGGTCGGATGACCGCCGGAGCCTCGACATGCACCGCGGCGAAACGGAGGGGTGGCCACCGTTCGTGAAGCCGTCGGTCGCAGATGCGCCATGTGTCGGCAACCGGTCCGGAACCAGCCGGAAACCGTCTCATCCAGTGGGCGTGGGCATGGACGTCCGGAAAGACCCCGTAATGTAAAAGCGTGACCGTGAACGCTGAATCCCACGCCGGTGGCAACACCTGGCGCTCCCTGACCGCGGCGCAGCAGCCCGATTGGCCGGACTCCAAGGCTCTGCGCGATGTGATCGCCGAGCTTGAGTCCTATCCGCCGCTCGTCTTCGCGGGCGAATGCGACCAGTTGCGCAGCCGCATCGGTGCGGTGGCCCGTGGCGAGGCGTTCCTGCTCCAGGGCGGCGACTGCGCGGAGGCGTTCGACGCGGTCGGCGCCGCCCAGATCCGCAACAAGCTCAAGACGCTGTTGCAGATGGGCGCGGTCCTCACGTACGCCGGTTCGGTGCCGGTGGTCAAGGTCGGCCGGATCGCCGGCCAGTACAGCAAGCCGCGCTCCAAGCCGACCGAGACCCGCGACGGCATCACGCTCCCGACCTACCGGGGCGATTCGGTCAACGGCTTCGAGTTCACCGAGGAAGCCCGCATCCCGAACCCGGAGCGCCTCAAGCGGATGTACCACGCGTCCGCCGCCACGCTGAACCTGGTGCGCGCCTTCACCACCGGCGGCTACGCCGACCTGCGCCAGGTGCACGCCTGGAACCAGGACTTCGTCAAGTCCTCGCCGTCCGGGCAGCGTTACGAGGCGCTGGCGCGCGAGATCGACCGCGCACTGAACTTCATGAACGCCTGCGGGGTCGACCCGGAGGAGTTCAAGACCGTCGAGTTCTACGCCTCGCACGAGGCCCTGGTGCTCGACTACGAGTCGGCGCTGACCCGGGTCGACTCGCGCACCGGCGACCTGTACGACGTCTCCGGCCACATGGTGTGGATCGGCGAGCGGACCCGGCAGCTCGACGGCGCCCACATCGAGTTCGCCTCCAAGATCCGCAACCCGATCGGTGTGAAGCTCGGCCCGACCACCACGGCCGAGGACGCGCTCACCCTGATCGAGCGCCTCGACCCGAACCGCGAGCCCGGCCGACTCACCTTCATCACCCGGATGGGTGCGGACAAGGTGCGCGACAAGCTGCCCACCCTGGTCGAGAAGGTCACCGCGTCCGGCGCCCGGGTGGCCTGGATCTGCGACCCGATGCACGGCAACACCTTCGAGGCGGCCTCCGGCCACAAGACCCGCCGCTTCGATGACGTGCTGGACGAGGTCAAGGGCTTCTTCGAGGTGCACAAGGGCCTCGGCACCCACCCCGGCGGCATCCACGTCGAGCTGACCGGCGACGACGTCACCGAGTGCGTGGGCGGCGGCGACGAGATCTTCGTGGACGACCTGCACCAGCGCTACGAGACGGCCTGCGACCCCAGGCTCAACCGCAGCCAGTCGCTGGACCTGGCCTTCCTGGTGGCGGAGATGTACCGGGACCAGTGAGCACCGGCCGGTGAACGGCGCAGTGGGGGGGGGGGGGGGGGGGGGGGGGGGGGGGGGGGGGGGGGGGGGGGGGGGGGGGGGGGGGGGGGGGGGGGGGG
>NZ_JBEHZD010000279.1:0-10116 GCF_040240285.1 Streptomyces sp. HSW2009
AACACCGTCGCCTTCCAAGCCCTCTACGCCCGCACCACCCACTGGACCCCCACCCCCACCGACCCCACACCCACCCAACGCCCCCTGATCGACCGCTGGGTCCTGTCCGAACTCCACACCCTCACCGACCAGGTCACCGTCGCACTGGAGAACTACGACACCCAACGCGCCGGCAAACTCCTCTCCACCTTCGTCGACGGACTCTCCAACTGGTACGTACGCCGCTCCCGCCGCCGCTTCTGGCAAGGCGACCCCGCAGCGCTCCGCACCCTGCACGAGGCCCTCCAGACCGTCACCCAACTCATGGCCCCCCTCACCCCGTTCATCACCGAACGCGTCTGGCAGGACCTCATCGTCCCGGTCGACCCCACCGCCCCCGACTCGGTCCACCTCACCACCTGGCCCGAGGCCGACCCCGAACTCATCGACCCCAAGCTCTCCGAACAGATGCTGCTCGTCCGCCGCCTGGTCGAACTCGGCCGCGCATCCCGCGCCGAATCCGGCGTCAAGACCCGCCAGCCGCTCTCCCGCGCCCTCATCGCCGCCCAAGGCTTCGAGACCCTCCCCGCCGAGCTGCACACGCAGATCACCGAGGAACTCAACGTCACCTCACTCGCCGCACTCTCCGACATGGGCGGCACCCTGGTCGACACCACCGCCAAGGCCAACTTCCGCGCCCTGGGCAAGCGATTCGGCAAGGGCGTCCAAGCAGTCGCCAAAGCCGTCGCCGCAACCGACGCCGCCGCACTCTCCCAAGCCCTCCGCGACGGCACAGCCACCATCACCGTCGACGGCGAACCCGTAGACCTCACCCCCGACGAAGTCATCATCACCGAAACCCCCCGCGAAGGCTGGTCCGTAGCCTCCGACGCAGGCGCCACCGTCGCACTCGACCTCGAAATCACCCCCGAACTCCGCAAAGCCGGCCTCGCCCGCGACGCCATCCGCCTCATCCAAGAAGCCCGCAAAAACTCCGGCCTCGACGTCGCCGACCGCATCACAGTCCGCTGGTCAACCACCGACACCGAGACCGCGGCGGCAGTCACCGAACACGCGACGCTGATCGCGGACGAGGTGCTGGCCACCGACTTCGCCGAAGGCACCGCGGACGACAACTACGGCCAGCCCTTCACCGACGAACCCCTCGGCCTCACCTTCCGCCTCCGCAAGGCGTAATCGAGCAGGATTCCGCCCCCGGTTCGCGCACCCCGCGCGGGCCGGGGGCGTCGTCGTACGCAGGGGCGCACCGACCCCGTCCCGTACGCCACCGCCCATCACCGCCACCCCGAATGCGCGAGGCGCCGCCGAGGCACCCGCCGGCAACAGGACACCACCGGCGCACGCCACGCCATCCCCCACCCACCGCCCGCGCGCCGGAGCCTCGCCCCGGTCGGGAACGCAGAAACGGGCCGGGCCCCCAGGAAGATCCCAGGGGCCCGGCCCGTAACTCTGCCGACGACTAGCGCCTCACAGCGCTGGTCAGATGCTCAGTTGTCGTCCTCGTCGATGAGGAACCCGCGCATCGGCGAGGGTGCCTGCTGCATCGGCTGCGGACCCTGCGGTCGCACCGGCGCCATCGGCTGCGTCATCGCCGGGGACATCTGCTGCTGCCCACCGTACGAGGGGCCGCCGCCGCCCATGGTCTGGTTGCCGCCCATGCTCGGGTTGCCACCCATGGTGTGACCACCACCACCCATGGCACCGGCACCGGCCGGGGCCATGGAGCCGCTCATCGAGGGGGACGGCGGCAGCGAGGCCGTCGCCGGCGTCCGCGGCGGGGCCAGCGAGTCATCCGCCTGGTTCTCCAACTGACGGAGCTGGCTCTCCAGGTACGACTTCAGGCGCGTACGGTACTCGCGCTCGAAGCCGCGCAGGTCCTCGACCTTGCGCTCCAGCGTGGCGCGGGCGGACTCCAGGGAGCCCATCGCGACGCGGTGCTTCTCCTGCGCGTCCCGCTCCAGCGCGTCGGCCTTGGCGCGGGCGTCCCGCTCCAGGCCCTCGGCACGGCTGCGCGCCTCGCCGACGATCTTGTTGGCCTCGGAACGGGCCTCCGCGATCGCCTGGTCAGCGGTCTGCTGCGCCAGCGAAAGAACACGGGCTGCGCTGTCCCCACCGGGGCCCTGACCGGGCTGGGGGAGCTGCGGACCGGGGCCGCCCATGGGGCCACCCATCGGACCGTGCTGGCCCATCGGGCCCGGGCCACCTTGGCCCATCGGGCCGGGGCCGTGCGGACCCTGCGGGCCGTGGCCGCCGGGACCTGCCGGAAGCTGCGGTGCGCCACCAGGCAACTGGGGCGGGCCGCCCATCTGTTGCTGTTGCTGCTGAGGCGGCACCGGCTGCGGTCCTGATATGGCGGCGGGCACGGGAGCGCCGGGCCTGTCCTGCGGCTCCGGCTTGCGCATGCCTTGCTGCTGGTTCTGCGCCGCGGCACGCGTCGCCGCGGCCAGCTTGGCCCGCAGGTCCTCGTTCTCGCGGAGCAGTCGCGTCAGTTCCGCTTCGACCTCGTCGAGGAAGGCATCGACCTCGTCCTCGTCATAGCCTTCTCGGAGGCGGACGGTCGTGAACTGCTTGTTCCGCACGTCCTCGGGGCTCAACGGCATCTCTTCTTCACCTCAACGTTGTCGTCGGCAATCGGCAAGACCGTACCGTTCACAGCTGGCTCACGATGGAGATCAGGATGTAAACGATGATCATCAGTACGAAGAAGGACAGATCGAGCGCCACGCCCCCGAGACGCAGCGGCGGGATAAACCGCCGCAGAAGCTTGAGTGGCGGATCGGTGACAGTGTAAGTGGCCTCCAAGACCACCACCATCACCTTGCCGGGTTGCCATGAGCGGGCGAACTGGAACACGTAGTCCATCACCAGCCGGAAGATCAACACGACCAGGAAAACCAACAGCGCGACGTGGATCACGTCCAGTGCGATGCCCATCCCCGCGCGTCCCTCTCCCCTTGCTCGTACGTGGCCTTGCAGCCGTGATTGCCAGGTATTGCGTCTCAGCTCTGGTTGAAGAACCCGCCCTCTGCGATACGGGCCTTGTCCTCCGCCGTGACATCGACGTTAGCAGGCGACAACAGGAACACCTTCTGAGTCACCCGCTCAATACTTCCGTGCAGACCGAAGACTAGACCGGCCGCGAAGTCGACGAGTCGCTTCGCGTCAGTGTCATCCATCTCAGTCAAATTCATGATCACGGGTGTGCCCTCGCGGAAGTGTTCCCCGATGGTACGGGCCTCGTTGTAGGTACGAGGGTGCAGTGTGGTGATGCGGTAGGGCTCTCGCTCCGACACGACCTTGGGCATGATCACCGGTGCGTTCTGCTCCAGACTCTGACGTTCGGGTGTGATAGACGCCACGGGGGCGATTCGCGCGGGTCGTCCGGTTTCCGCTACGAGCGGAGCGGGTTCACGCTGTGCGGGCGGATGAGCAACTCGCACCGGTTCGTCCGGTTCTGGCCGCGACTCGGTCTCCGGCTGGTGTTGCCGCCGCGCTCGCTCCGGTTCGGGTTCGGGCTCGAAGTCGTCGTCGGGGTCGAACCCCCGGCCGTCGTACCCATCGTCCTCCACGAGGCCGAGGTAGACCGCCATCTTGCGCATAGCGCCGGCCATTCTCTGCGTCCTCCGCTCTGTGGTGGATCGCTTCCGCCACCAGATGCCTTGAATCCACGCGGCCTGCCCGCCTTTTGGCGGGAATGACCATATTTTCTACTGTGGTCCGACTTGCTTGGCGACGTTACCCGAGCCGAGGTCGGACTCCGAGTACCGCAGTGCCGACGCGAAGATGTGTCGCACCAGCCGCTACCGCGTCTTCGAGGTCCGCGCTCATGCCTGCCGAGACCATGTTCGCAGCCGGATGGGCCACGCGCAGGCTGGATGAGATTTCCCGCAGCCGCTCGAAGGCCGCCCGCGGCCTGCCCGCGTAGGGACCGGCGAGCGGAGCGACCGTCATCAGCCCCCGCAGGTGCAGCCCTTCGGCCTCCGCCACCGCATCGGCCAACGCCGCCACCCCGTCGGGCGCGACACCACCCCTGCCCCCCGCGTCCCCCGACTCCGCGTCAAGGGCCACCTGGAGCAGACAACCGAGCTCACGTTCGGCCCGTACCGCCGCGGTCGACAGCGCGTCGACCAACCGTTTCCGGTCAACTGACTGTACGAGATCAGCGTAACTGGCCACCGAGCGAACCTTGTTCGTCTGCAATTGCCCCACGAAGTGCCATTTCAGTGGCAGATCCGCGCAGGCCGCGGCCTTGGGGGCCGCGTCCTGGTCCCGGTTCTCGGCCACCTCGCCGACGCCGAGTTCGGACAGCAGCCGTACGTCCTCGGCCGGGTAGGTCTTGGTGACCACGATGAGCGTCACCTCCGAGCGCTGCCGGCCGGAGGCCACGCACGCGGCGTCGATCCGCTCCTGCACCCGGGCCAAGTTGTCCGCGAGTTCGCTTCTGCGATCGGTCATCGCACGGCCTCCCCACCCTCGTCGGGCGGCGCCGCGAGCCAGACGTAGCTCGCCAGCCGCCCGGTCTCCCGTTCGCGCCGGTAAGAGAAGTGGTCGCTCGATTCCATCGTGCACACCTCGGAGAGCTCCACCGCGCCGACGCCGCACGCGGCGAGTTGGGCGCGCACGCCGGCGGCCACGTCGACCGCCGCGGTCCCCCAACTCGTGGTGGCCCACGCCTCCGGCGCCACCTCCGCCACCGCGGCCCGCATCTCGGCGGGCACCTCGTAGCAGCGACCGCAGACCGAGGGGCCGGTGCGGGCGATGATCCGGGCCGGGTCGGCGCCGAGGCCGACCATGGCCTCGACCGTCGCCGGTACGACGCCGGCCACCAGACCGGGCCGGCCCGCGTGCGCGGCCCCGGTCACCCCGGCGACCGGGTCGGCGAGCAGGACCGGGGTGCAGTCGGCGGTGAGCACCGCGAGCGCCAGCCCGCGACGGGCCGTCACCACGCCGTCCGCCTCGGGGATCTCCCCGTCACCCCAGGGCCCCGCGACCACGGCCACGTCCCGGCCGTGCACCTGGCGCATCCACACCACCCGGTCGGCTTCGAGTCCGAGGGAGTCGGCCACGCGGGCCCGGTTGGCCAGGACCGCCGCGGGGTCGTCGCCGACCGCGCCGCCGAGGTTGAGCCGGTCATACGGAGCGGCGCTCACCCCGCCCCACCGGTCGGTGAAGGCGAAGTGCGCGCCGCTCGTCTCGTTGCGCTGTCCTATCACTGTGTGCTGTTCGCTTCAGTCGTGCCCATGCGCCGGCTACTTCAGGAAGTCCGGTACGTCGAGCTCTTCGGCCGCGCTGTCCTGGTAGGGACGGGCCGGCGGCACCTGGGGCGAGCTCACCGGCGGGGCCGGGGTGCCGGGGTACCCGGAGGGCGCCTCGGCCAGCGGCGTCGGCTCGGGTTCGACCGACTCGCCGGGCTGCGCCACGGGCTCGCGCGGGGTGACGCTGCTCAGTCCGCCGTAGCTGGACCGCGGCTCGGCGGAGCCGGCCGACCGACCGGCGCTCGCGGCCGGGCTCTCGTCCCGACCGCCGTACGAGCCCAGCGCCTTCTCGCGGCTGCCCTTGGCCGGGGGCTGGCCGCCGTCGAACCCGGCGGCGATGACGGTGACCCGCACCTCGTCGCCGAGCGCGTCGTCGATGACCGCGCCGAAGATGATGTTGGCCTCCGGGTGCGCGGCCTCGCTCACCAGTTGGGCGGCCTCGTTGATCTCGAAGAGACCGAGGTCCGAGCCGCCGGAGATGGAGAGCAGCACGCCGCGGGCGCCGTCGATGGACGCTTCGAGCAGCGGCGAGGAGATCGCCATCTCGGCGGCGGCGACCGCGCGGTCGTCGCCGCGGGCGGAGCCGATGCCCATCAGCGCCGAGCCCGCCTCGGACATCACGGACTTGACGTCCGCGAAGTCGAGGTTGATCAGGCCGGGGGTGGTGATCAGGTCGGTGATGCCCTGCACGCCGGACAGCAGTACCTGGTCGGCGGACTTGAACGCGTCAAGCACGCTGACCTGGCGGTCCGAGATGGACAGCAGTCGGTCGTTGGGGATGACGATCAGGGTGTCGACCTCGTCCCTGAGCCCCGCGATGCCGTCCTCCGCCTGGTTCGCGCGGCGACGTCCCTCGAAGGTGAACGGGCGGGTGACCACGCCGATGGTCAGGGCGCCCAGCGATCGGGCGATGTTGGCGACGACCGGGGCGCCACCGGTGCCGGTGCCGCCGCCCTCGCCCGCGGTGACGAAGACCATGTCGGCCCCCTTGAGGACCTCCTCGATCTCCTCGCGGTGGTCCTCGGCCGCCATGCGGCCCACGTCGGGGTTGGCTCCCGCGCCGAGGCCACGGGTGAGTTCACGACCGACGTCGAGCTTGACGTCGGCGTCGCTCATCAGCAGGGCCTGTGCATCGGTGTTGATCGCGATGAACTCGACGCCCTTGAGCCCGACCTCGATCATCCGGTTGATGGCATTCACGCCACCGCCGCCGATGCCGACGACCTTGATGACTGCGAGGTAGTTCTGCGGTGCTGCCACGTCGAAGGCCTCTCGCCTCGATTTACGTGTCGCCGCCCGCCGTTGTAGCGGTGCGTCGACGGATGCCGATGGGGCGGTCCTCATTGCCGACCCAAACCCTAACCCTGAAGTTTAGGGTTATCAGTGTCACTGTTCCTTGAAGTCTTCGGGACAGGACACTAAGTCGACAAGTGGTGCGCGTTCAACGAACACGCCGAACCTCCCGTTTTTCTTTTCACCCTATGTGATCACCCGGGGGGCTAGCCAGCCAGGGGGCTGGCCTGCCGCGATGCGCGTCAACTCGGCGTCAAATCCCGGTCAACTCGCGGTGGCTGCGGGCGAACCCGGCGCACTGACGTCAAAGTGCTCCGCCGAGCGCTCCGCTTTCATCAGGGCGGTCAGCGCGGCGACCTTTGCCGCACCCCGTTCGGGGCTCCCCCAGCGCACCGTTCGGCCGCCCGAGAGTTCCAGGGTGATGGCGTCGTAGGAGCGTACGCGGAGGACCTTGGTGTCCGCGCGGAGCTTGGTCGGCAGCGTCGCCGCGACCTTGACCGCGGCGCGGCGCAGCTCTTCTTCACCGAACCTCCGCAGACTGGGCGAGCGTTCTGCTTCCATTTCCAGTCGGGGAATGCCCCGGGGAGCCTTCGCGACGGTGGCGAATCGCACTCCCTCGGCGTCCATTTCGATGAACTTTCCGGCTTTTTCCAGTACGAGTTCCGGCTGACGCTCGGTCACATTGAGGCTGATTGTGTTCGGCCAGGAACGCTCGACGTGTACGGAGGCGATCCGGGGCAGTTCGGCGCGGAGTCGCTTCTCCATCGCTTCGGTGTCCACCGAGATCAGGGGCGAGTCCATCGGCACCGCCGCCACCTCGCGCACCTCGCTCGGGCGCAACACCTCCACGCCGCGGACGCGCACCTTCTCCACCCGCAGCCAGGCCGAGCCGTACAGCAGCCAGGTCCCGCCGCCGGCGAGGAGCACGGCGACCAGGGCGAGGAGCACCAGGGTGCGGGGGCGGGGCAGCCGGAACCGGCCGCGGGTCGGTGGCGGCGGCGGGCCGGACGACGAACGGTGATGACGTTGCGCGCTGCCGCGCTGGGCGGTCGTCGGTCCGGCCACGCTCTCAAGCCTCCTGCGGTTGTCGCCGCTACCCGGCCCGGCGGGCGGCGATCGCCTCGTACACCATCCCGACGAGGAGTTCGTCGGCATCCCGGCGGCCGAACTCGGCGGCGGCGCGCGACATCTCGAACAGCCGGTGCGGATCGCCGAGCACGGGCAGCACGTTGCTCTGCACCCACTCCGGCGTCAGCTCCGCGTCGTCGACGAGCAGCCCACCGCCCGCCTTGACCAGCGGTTGGGCGTTCAGCCGCTGTTCGCCGTTGCCGATCGGCAGCGGTACGAAGGCGGCCGGCAGCCCGACGGCGGACAGTTCGGCCACGGTCATGGCGCCCGCACGGCAGAGCATCATGTCGGCCGCGGCGTACGCCAGGTCCATCCGGTCCACGTACGGTACCGGGATGTAGGGCGGCATTCCGGGCATGTTGTCCACGCGCGGCAGTTCGTTCTTGGGGCCGACCGCGTGCAGGATCTGGATGCCGGCGCGCTGGAGGAACGGCGCGACCGACTGCACCACCTCGTTGAGCCGCCGGGCGCCCTGCGAGCCGCCGGAGACCAGCAGCGTCGGCAGGTTGGGGTCGAGGCCGAACGCGGCGCGGGCCTCGGGCCTGACCCGGGCCCGGTCCAGCGTGGCGATGGTGCGACGGAGCGGGATGCCCACGTAGTGCGCGTTGCGCAGCTTGCTGTCCGGCGTGCTGACCGCCACGAACTTGGCGTAGCGGGAGCCGATCTTGTTGGCCAGGCCCGGGCGGGCGTTGGCCTCGTGGACGACGATGGGCACGCCGAGGCGCTTGGCGGCCAGGTAGCCGGGCAGGGCCACGTATCCGCCGAAGCCCACCACGCAGTCGGCCTTGGTGCGCTCCAGGATCTGCTCGGCGGCCTTGATGGTGCCGCGCAGCCGCCCGGGCACGGTGATCAGCTCGGGCGTGGGCTTGCGGGGCAGCGGTACGGCGGGGATGAGTCCGAGCTCATAGCCCCGCTCGGGCACGAGTCGGGTCTCCAAGCCCCGCTCCGTGCCCAGCGCTGTGATGCCCACGGTTGGGTCCTGCCTCCGCAGGGCGTCCGCGAGGGCGAGCGCGGGCTCGATGTGGCCGGCGGTCCCCCCACCGGCGAGTACGACATGCACCGAAATTCACCGCTCTCCGGACGGACGTTTCTTGACGCGCCGTCTCATCGTCTTCCATCTCACCCCAGGCTGCCGCATGGCCAACGCAGCTCGGGCACCGGGTTCCGCACGCGCGAAGGCGATCAGCAGACCGATGGCAAACATGGTCGGCAGCAACGCTGAACCTCCGTAGGAGAACAGCGGCAGGGGGACACCGGCGATCGGCAGCAGGCCGAGCACCGCACCGATGTTGATCACGGCCTGCGCCGTGATCCAGGTGGTCACACCTCCCGCGGCATACCTCACGAAGGGGTCCTCCGTGCGTCCGGCCACGCGGATACCCGCATAGCCTAGAGCCGCGAAGAGGGCGAGCACTGACAGTGTCCCCGCGAGGCCGAGTTCCTCGCCCGTGATGGCGAAGATGAAGTCCGTGTGCGGCTCGGGGAGTTCACCCCATTTTTCCATACTGGCGCCGAGTCCAGAACCGAACCAACCGCCGTTGGCCAGCGCATAGATACCGTGCACGGCCTGCCAGCACTGGTCGTTGGAGCCCGGGTCGGTGGCGCCGATGCAGGCCAGCCGTGACATCCGGTTGGCGCTGGTCTTGATGAGGACCAGGCCGATGAGGGCGGCGCCGCCGAGCACGCCGACGAAGAGCCGGGTCGGGGCGCCGGCCAGCCACAGCAGCCCGAACAGGACCGCGGTCAGGATGATCGCGGTGCCCATGTCGCCGCCGAGCATGATCAGCCCGAGCAGGACGAAGGCGGCCGGCACCAGCGGCACCAGCAGGTGCTTCCACTGGCCGAGCAGGTTCTTCTCGTCCTTGCGGGCCAGCAGGTCGGCGCCCCACAGCACGAGCGCCAGCTTGCCGAACTCGCTGGGCTGGAGTTGGAACGGGCCGCCGATGGAGATCCAGTTCTGGTTGCCGTTGACCGCGACTCCTATCCCCGGCACCTGGACCAGGCACATCAGGAAGACCGAGACGGCCAGCAGCGGGTAGGCGAGCGCGCGGTGCAGCCGGATCGGCAGTCGGACGGCGATCGCCATCAGCACCCCGCCGATGACGGCGGCCAGCAGTTGCTTGCGGAAGAAGAAGGACGGGGCGAGCCCCGACTGGAGCGCCTTGATCTGCGAGGCGGAGTAGACCATCACCAGGCCGAGCACGGTGATCAGGACGCTGCCGCCGAGGATCAGGTAGTACGCGGTCAGCGGCCGGTCCCAGGCCCGGCGGACCCGCTCCCGCAGCCGCCGCAGCCCGGTCAGTGGGCCGCGCCCGGGCGGTCTCGGCTGTGGCGCTCGCGCGGCGGTCCTGCCGCCGGGCGCCGGGGGGGGGGGGGCCGCGCGGGCCCGGCGGGCGGGGGGCCCGCCGGGGCGGGGGGTTTTAGAACAGACCCCGCCCCC
>NZ_JBEHZD010000028.1:0-30096 GCF_040240285.1 Streptomyces sp. HSW2009
GCCCCCCCCCCCCCCCCCCCCCCCGCGCCCCCCCCCCGCCGCCGGGGCCCCGGGCCCCCCGCCGCCCCGGAGGGCGGCCCGCGCTCATCGGGCCCCTGTCGTCGTGCCTAGCTGTGCTGCCGTGCGGCGCTGCCGCACCGCCTCACCGTGCTGCCGTACTAACGCCGTGCGTACCGACCCCGTCCCGCCGGGTGGGCGGTCGCGGTCGGGCCTGCCCGTGAGGTCACTCCGCTGCGGGAGCGTCCTCGTCCGGGCCGCCTTCGGTGGCGACCTCAAGGCCGAGCTGCTCGGCCAGCCACTTGTCGAACTCGATCGAGGCCCGCACCCAGCTCACCGTGGAGGACACGAAGTGCTCCAGGCTGACGCCGGTGCCGATCAGCATCTGTGCCTCGCCGATCAGCCGGACGCTGCCGTCGTCGTTCGTGTGGCTGTAGACCTTCGGCCACAGGGTGCGGCGGTTCCAGTCGTCCGTCAGCTCAAGGAGCTGCGGCTTGGTCTCCAGCGCGTGCGGCCGGTCGTAGAACGTACGCACCGAGAAGACCTGCTGCTCGTCCTCCCCGCGGAACATGAAGTACGTGCGGAACTCTTCCCACGGCGCGGCGAGGTCACCCTCGTCGTCCACCACGTACTTCAGCTCCATCTGGTCCAGGAGCTGCTTGACCAGGTCCTGGTCGGGGAGGACGGGGCCGCTCGGCCCAGCGTCCTGCGGTTCGGGCTGGCCCCCGAAATTCGGAATCGAGGACGGGTCGATGCTCACCGTGGTTTTCCCTTCGTACGGATTCCGCCATCCTCCCTCATCACCGCCCCGTCACCGCAACCCCGCCCCCGCGGCCGATTCCGACTCACCCCGCGGCGGGCGGCGCCGCCCCCACCGCCGCGACCGTCAGCCCGTCGGCCCCCAGCTCGTGGTCGACCCGCACCGTGTCGCCGTCGCGCACCTGGCCGCCGAGGATGGCCCGGGCGAGCTGGTCGCCGATGGCCGTCTGCACCAGCCTGCGCAGCGGCCTCGCCCCGTACGACAGATCGGGTCCGGTGCCCGCGTCCGGGGCGTCGATCGTCGGCTCGTGGCCGAGCCTGGCCAGCCACTCCAGGGCCGCGTCGGAGACGTCCAGGGTCAGCCTGCGGTCGGCCAGCCGGCGCTGGAGGTGGTCGATCTGGAGCTCGGCGATGCGGCGGAGCTGCCCGGTGCCCAGGGCGTGGAAGACGACGAGGTCGTCCAGCCGGTTCAGGAACTCGGGCCGGAACGAGGCCCGCACCGTCTCCAGCACCTTCTCCCGCTTCTGCTCCTCCTTCAGCAGCGGATCGACCAGGAACGTCGAGCCGAGGTTGGAGGTGAGGATGAGGATGGTGTTGCGGAAGTCGACGGTGCGGCCCTGGCCGTCGGTCAGCCGCCCGTCGTCCAGCACCTGGAGCAGCACGTCGAAGACCTCGTGGTGCGCCTTCTCCACCTCGTCGAGCAGCACCACCGTGTACGGGCGCCGGCGCACCGCCTCGGTGAGCTGGCCGCCCTCCTCGTACCCGACGTAGCCGGGCGGGGCGCCGACCAGGCGGGCCACCGAGTGCTTCTCGCCGTACTCGCTCATGTCGATGCGGACCATGGCCCGCTCGTCGTCGAAGAGGAAGTCGGCGAGCGCCTTGGCCAGCTCGGTCTTGCCGACGCCGGTCGGGCCGAGGAAGAGGAAGGAGCCGGTGGGCCGGTCGGGGTCGGCGATGCCCGCGCGGGTACGCCGCACGGCGTCGGAGACGGCCCGTACCGCCTCCTGCTGACCGATCAGCCGGCGGCCGAGTTCGTCCTCCATGCGCAGCAGCTTCTGCGTCTCGCCCTCCAGGAGGCGGCCGGCCGGGATGCCGGTCCAGGAGGCGACGACGTCGGCGATGTCGTCCGGGCCGACCTCCTCCTTGACCATCTTGTCCCGGCCGCCCTTCTTGGCCTCTTCCTCCGCCTCCGCCGCGGCGGCGAGCTCCCGCTCCACGGACGGGATCTCGCCGTACAACAGCTTGGACGCGGCGTCGAAGTCGCCGTCGCGCTGGGCGCGCTCGGCCTGGCCGTGCAGTTCGTCCAGGCGCTCCTTGAGCTCGCCGACCCGGTTGAGGCCCTGCTTCTCCTTTTCCCAGCGGGCGCCGAGGCCGCGCAGCTCCTCCTCCTTGTCGGCGAGGTCGCGGCGCAGCTTCTCCAGACGCTGCTTGCTGGCCTCGTCCGACTCGTTGCCCAGCGCCAACTCCTCCATCCGCAGCCGGTCCACGGCGCGCTGCAACTCGTCGATCTCCACGGGCGAGGAGTCGATCTCCATGCGCAGCCGCGACGCCGCCTCGTCCACCAGGTCGATGGCCTTGTCGGGCAGGAAGCGCGAGGTGATGTACCGGTCGGAGAGGGTGGCCGCGGCGACCAGTGCGGCATCGGCGATCTGCACCTTGTGGTGCGCCTCGTACCGGCCCTTGAGGCCGCGCAGGATCGCGATCGAGTCCTCCACGGACGGCTCGGCGACCAGCACCTGCTGGAACCTGCGCTCCAGCGCCGGGTCCTTCTCGATCCGCTCCCGGTACTCGTCGAGCGTGGTCGCGCCGACCATCCGCAGCTCGCCGCGGGCCAGCATGGGCTTGAGCATGTTGCCGGCGTCCATCGCGGAGTCGCCGCCGGCGCCCGCGCCGACGACGGTGTGCAGCTCGTCGATGAAGGTGATGATGCGGCCCTCGCTCGACTTGATCTCGGCGAGCACGGTCTTCAGCCGCTCTTCGAACTCGCCGCGGTACTTGGCGCCCGCGACCATCGCGCCGAGGTCGAGCGAGACGAGCTGCTTGTCCTTCAGCGACTCGGGCACGTCGCCCTTGATGATGCGCTGCGCGAGCCCCTCCACGACGGCGGTCTTGCCGACGCCCGGCTCACCGATGAGCACCGGGTTGTTCTTCGTGCGCCGCGAGAGCACCTGCACCACGCGCCGGATCTCCTGGTCCCGGCCGATGACCGGGTCGAGCTTGCCGTCGCGCGCGGCGGCCGTGAGGTCCGTACCGAACTTCTCCAGCGCCTTGTACGTGCCCTCCGGGTCCCGGCTGGTCACCCGCGTTCCGCCCCTGCTGGTCTCGAAGGCGTCGAGCAGCCGCTTGGCGCTCGCCCCCTGCTGGTTGAGGAGCTCCCCGCTCGGCCCGCCCTTGGCGGCGATGCCGATGAGCAGGTGCTCGGTGGAAATGTACGCGTCGCCGAGCTCCTTGGCACGGCGCGTGGCGTCGGCGATCACGGCGAGCAGGTCGCGGCTCGGCTGTGGCGGCGCGACGGTCGAACCCTGCACGCTCGGCAGCGCGGCGAGCTGCCGCTCGGCCCCGGAGCGCAAGGTGGCCGCGTCGGCGTCGACGCTGGCCAACAGGTCCATCAGGTTCTCGTTGTCCTGCCCCCCGAGCAGGGCGAGCAGCAGATGGGCGGGGGTCAGATCGGCGTGCCCGCCCGCCACGGCACGCTCATTGGCGGCGCTCAGCGCCTCCTGGCTCTTATTGGTCAGCTCGGCATCCACGGTCGCGCTCCTCCTCGCTCATCGACCACGGTTCCACCATCCTGCGTCATCATCTTGCCTTAGCAACCGTACAGTAAGTTGAGTCTATCCCGCTCAACTTATTTTGTCGTGCTGGGCTTGGGTTTGGTGAGGGACCTTGGTGAGGTGAGCGGGCTTCCCGCTGGGGGGGGTGGGCTTGAAGCTGGGTGGACGGGCGTGCGCGGGGTGGGTCTCCCGCCAGGGTGGCGGGCCCGCTGCCGGGTGGTGGGCCCGGGGGTGAGTTTCGGTACGCGCCGGGGTGGTGGCGGGCTTCCCGCTGGGTGGTGGGCTCGGGGCGGTGGGATGTCGGTACGCGCCGGAGGGAGGGTCACCACCGTGGCCCGCGCCGCACCGCGAGGAAAGCGGGGCGGCGGCACGGAAGGTGTCTCGGTACGCGCCGGCGGACGCCGGCGGCCGGACGGCGCGCGGCTGGCGCATTCACGGAATGGCCGCTTGGGTATGCCTACGACGATCGTCCAGCGGAGTGAGACGCGAGGACCACGGGGGCGGGCCAGGCTGATGAGTGACCATCCGAGACCCAGCGCCGTCCGACACCCCTGGGGCCCGCCCCACCGGATGCTGGCGGCGTTCGCGCTGCTCCTCGCCCTGATCGGCGCGATCACGGTATGGGTCGGCAGGAGCGCACACCGCCTCGCCACCGGTAAGACGGCGACCGTCCGCACGATAGAGCGGTGCGCGACGGACGTCGTCCGGCGGCCGGCGGCGCACTGCGGCAGCGAGTGGGTGTTCCCCGACGGCCGCACCGGCCACGGCAAGGTCAGCGACCCTCCGGTGGTCGTCGGCGACAAGATATTCGCGGGCAAGGACTGGGCCTACACCTCAAGCAGCCCCCTGCACCGCTCGGTGTGGCTGCCCGGCTCCGTACTCTGCCTGCTCACCCTCGGCACTGTGGCGCTGGCCATCAGCTACCGCATCGACACCCGCCCCCAACCCCCGGGCCCCACCCCACCCAGCGGCCAGCCCTCACCGACCACCCCACTACCGACCACCACGCCCCCACCAGCCTGACCCACCCACCACCTCACACCCACTCACCCACCCCCGCCCACAGCCACAGCCACAGCCACCACACCCCCGGCCCCCGGCCCCCGGCCCCCGGCCCCCGGACCCCACACCCACACCCACACCCACACCCACAGCTAAAACCGCCCCACCCCACCCCCGATTACGCTTCCCACCATGGCCATCGACCTCGATCACCCCGACCCCGCCTACCTCGCGTTCTGGCGCGAACGCCACGTCTGCACGCTGACCACGCCGCGCCGCAACGGCACCCCCCACGTCACGCCGGCGGGGGTGACGTACGACCCGGTGGCCAAGGTCGCCCGGGTGATCTGTAGCGGTTCGAGCACCAAGGCGGGCAACGTGTTGGCCGCCGGCCCGGACGGGGCGCGGGTGGCGGTCTGCCAGTTCGACGGCGCCCGCTGGGCCACCCTGGAGGGCCGGGCCCGGGTCACCACGGACCCGGCGGCCATCGCCGAAGCCGAACGCCGCTACACGGAACGGTATGGCCGCACCCCGCGCCACAACCCGGGCCGGGTGGCCATAGAGATCACCGTGACCCGCGCGATGGGGCGGGCCTAGCGGCTGGCGGCTGGCGGCTGGCGGCTGGCGGCTGGCGGCTGGCGCTGAACGTACGGGACCCCCGACCGATGGGGTTCGGTCGAGGGCCTGTCGTACGGGTCCGGAATGTGCCCACCGCCGCGGCTCAACGCCCCCGCTGCTGGCGCAACATCGCTCGCCGGCCGAGCGTGGCCAGACCGAAGAGCACGCCGCCGACCAGGAAGAAGGGCTCGTACAGGAAGGTCGCGAAGGTGCCCATGGCATCGAAGTCACCCTTCTCGCGCGAGCCGGTGGCAAGCCCCACCCAGTCCGGGACGGACGGCGTCGGGTGAACCAGCAGGATCGCGGTGGTGCCCCAGAGGGCGAGGCCGACGAGCTTGGCCGACAGCCGGGCGCCCCAGGGTTGGACGATCGCCAGGGCGAGCGCGGCGGCGACGGCGCAGGCCGGGATGGCGAGGATGTCGATCACCAGCAGCGGCACGTTGCTGGTGACGGAGAGCCCGTCCGGCAGCCCGACCCGCCCGCCGAACAGCCAGTAGACGTGTACGACGCCGAAGACGACGGACCAGGTGGCGGCGGCGTAGGCGGAGATCCGGAGGGCCGAACCGGGGACGCCGGCCGGACGGGAATCGGTGCTTGCGAGGCTCGTGGTGGGCATGGGTCAACCTTGGCCCGCCGGGCATGCCTCGCGAGTCAGCCAGCAGGTCGGACTCGGTCCCTACCGCGGAATGACGGACTCAACCCGGAGAGGGAGTTCGGCCGGCAGTGAGGATCAACTTTAGTTATCAGCCCGACGGTTCCCCCACCCCTCACCTGCGACGAACCGAACCGCCACGCGACCGCCCAACCCCGCAAACCCGCTGGTCACAGCAGTATTCGAGCGGCGCGAGGAAGCCCACGACCTTTGGTGAGCCGTTCCGGCCCCGGGCACCGGGTGGGTCGTCAGGCGAGGACACCGACGCGGGCGGCGAGTCCACGCAGTTCGGTGGTGGTGCGCCCGGCGACCAACAGCCCCGAGACCAGGGACTTCACCGCGGGACGAGCGTGCGTCTCCTCCGGGGCGTGGTGCTCGGCGGCCAGCAGCGCACGGACGCGGGGGTAGGCGGTGGTTGGCCCGGTCCCACCCCGCGCCCCACTACCCCACACCCAGCGCCCACCCCCGCTCCGGGTCGCCCGCCCACGCGCGGTGGCCGTGCTCCGAAACCGTCAGCCCGAACTCGAACAACTCCGGCCGACCTGCACGGTCCCACCAGTCCAGTGCCGCAGCGGTCTCGTCGGCCAGATCGCGCGGACCCCACTGGTACGTCGTGCCGTCGCCCGCCGCGAAGGCCCAGGAGTCGGGGCCGCACCACCAGTGCGCGCCGTCCTGCGCCCAGTGCGCCACGTCCGCCATCCGCATCCCCACCGCGAACTCGGCGTGCGGGGTGCCCAACAGGTCGACGTCGACCGCGCTGCGGCTGCGCCGACTGGCGTCCCAGCTTTCGGCGGAGAACACGGCGTCGATACGGGGCCGGGCCCGCTGGCCGCGTACGGACATGAAGGTGGTGGCCCCCACGAAGCGCCCAGAGGCCGTGCCCTGGTCCGACACGACCAGGCGCACCAGGCCGTGTGAGCAAAAGGCGGTCCTGAAGGGGGCCAGGATCAAACCGCCCGGCCCCGTCTGCTCCACCCACGCCCACGGCACCGACGCGACCGAGGCCGTCGCCACGATCCGGTCGTACGGCGCTCCCGGCGCCCATCCGCGTTCGCCGTCCGCTTCCAGCGCGGTGACCCCGCCGTACCCCGCTTCGAGCAAGGCACGGCGGGCTCCGCTCGCCAGCGCCGCGTCGATCTCCAGCGTGGTGACCCGGTCGGCACCCACCCGGGCCGCCAGCAGCGCCGCGTTGAAGCCGCTGCCGGTCCCGATCTCCAACACGCGCTGACCCGGCTGGAGAGCGAGTTCGGCCAGCATGTCCACGACGGCGTTGGGCGCGGAGACCGAACTGGTGGGGACGTCGCCACCCGCCGCGTCCGGCGCCCCGTCGTCCACCTGCGTCACCACGGCCTGGCCGGGATCGTCCACGAGCTGCGCCCACCGCTCGGGCTCACGCCCGCGATGGAGTGGCCGGTACGTCGGGC
This sequence comes from Streptomyces sp. HSW2009, assembly GCF_040240285.1. Taxonomy (NCBI): domain Bacteria; kingdom Bacillati; phylum Actinomycetota; class Actinomycetes; order Kitasatosporales; family Streptomycetaceae; genus Streptomyces; species Streptomyces sp. HSW2009. Next base: position 7,224 of record NZ_JBEHZD010000028.1, read on the forward strand.
CGTCGACGACCCACACCACCTCTGGCAGGAACGCGGCCCGCGGCACGGCCCGCCACGCCCGCTCGATCCACGGTTCGGGAAACACCAGCCCCGCACCCGGCCCGCCGCCACGGACGGCCTCACTTGCGATGGGTCCCACCACCCGGCTTCTGCACGTCCGGGTGTTGCCCGTCCTGATCGCGTGGTGAGGGTTGCTTCGGTTCCGGGTTCGGCTGCGGCGGCTTTCCGTGCGTGCCCATCGGGCCCTCCCCTCAACGATGACGGGCACATCATGGCCCCACCCTGCCGGCGCGCGGCAGGGCGCACAACGGCTGTTGAGAAGGGCGCACAACGACGGCGACCGCACACCTAGGACGTGTGTCGAAAGTCCCGTCTGCCCCGCGACGCCCAACTCTCGCCGCTGACCACGCGACGTCCGAACCGCGTCCGAACGGGGTGGCCGTACCGGTCGCCGAGTCACTCTGCGCTTGATTTGGACGACCGTCCAGGACTATCGTCCAAACCCTCAACCACGGGCTGCCGCTCTGAGAGGAGAGCGTGATGAATCAATCTCTGCTGGCAACAGTGACCGCAGCACTGCTGGTCTGGGAGGCGCTACTGTTGATCCCCATGGTCCCGGGGAAGCTGATCGACACGCGAGACTTCGCGCCGCTTCCCCGGTGGCAGTTCAACAGCTTCAACGTGTTTCTCACCTCCCTGGGACTCGCCAGTTTCACGGTTGCCGGCTTCGCCATGGCGAACCAGCACTGGGCCTTCACCGCAGCGCTGGTGCTCAGCCTGGGTTACATCGCGGTCTTCGGAGCCGATCTCGGCGCGGTCTTCCCCGTCGTGCCCGACCCTCTTCCCGTACAGCTGCTCGTCCTCGAAGCCATCGCACTGGCTTCAGCCGGAGTGGGTGTCGTGGTCGCGATCCAGGGGATGCGTTCGTGAAGCGCCCGTCGTCGCCTCGAACGGATACCCGCGAGAAGATCATCGAGGCGGCTGCTTCCCTCATTCCGGAGGTTGGCTGGGGCGGAGCAAGCAGCCGACGGGTCGCAGAACGCGCGGGCGTGAACACCGGCGTGATCCACTACCACGTGGGGAGCATCGACGAGCTGCGGCGCATCGCCGCGGTACGCAAGATCCGGACCTTCTTCCACGACCGGATCAGCGGGGCTCTGGCCGAGAAGGATCCGGCGAAAGCCATCGAAACTCTGCTCCGCGCGCTCTCCGAAACCGATCCACACGATCCGGAATTGTTGCTGTTGTACGAGTCTCTCGTCGCCGCGAACAGGGACGACCAGTTGCGCGTCGAAATCGCCGCCTCACTGGCCGAGCTGCGACAGCGGCTGTGTGACTGGTTCACCGAGCGGGGAGCCACCAGCCCACGCACCATCGCGGTGACCCTCACAGCGGCGATCGACGGCTACCTGCTCCAGCGATCTCTCGACCCCACCCTCGAACCCGACCACCTCATCGACGGACTGGTCAGCATGGTCAAGCGACAGTTCAGCTAGGACGTACATCGAAGGCGCTGGTCACAACCGTTCGTTGATGGCCGCGACGAGGACGGTCGCCTCGTAGCGGACCGCGAGCTTGTCGTAGCGGGTGGGTGCGGCGCGGTGCCTCTTGAGGCGATGTGCCGTCACCCCGCAGCGACGTGTCACAAGTCCCCTTGTCACTCGCGTACGGGCATAACAGAGCCCCCGGTCACTCGCCTCGTGCCCGGGGGCATGTCGTACGGGGAGCGATCAGGCGCCGAAGTCGCCCGCCTTCACACCCGCGACGAACGCCGACCACGCAGCGGCGCCGAAGGTGAGGGTTGGACCCTGCGGGTGCTTGCTGTCACGGACGGGGACGGCGCCGGTGGTGGCGGCCTGCGCCGGGGCCCACTCGACGCAGTCGCCGCCGTTGTCGCCGCTGTAGCTGGACTTGATCCATCCATCGACCATGGGGCACGACCCTTCCGGTTGGCGTTACTCAACTCTGCTCCACCATGCGCGAGTTGGGCTAGTACGCCGAGGCCCCGACCGATGGAGCACGGTCGGGGGCCTGTCGTGCGAGCGGCGGGATCAGGTGTCGAAGTCGCCGACCTTGATGCTCGTGACGAACGCCGACCACGCGGTGGTGTCGAATACGAGGGCGGGACCCTGCGGGACCTTGCTGTCACGGACAGGGACGACACCCGTCGCGACTGCCCGCGCCGGGGCCCACTCGACGCAGTTGCCGCCGTTGTCGCCGCTGTAGCTGGACTTGATCCACTGCTCGGTCATGAGGCGCAACCCTTCTGATCGGATGTTCTCAACTCTGCTCTCACGCATGCCAGTTGAGCTAGTACGCCACCTCCCCCGGCCGACGGGTTCCGGTCGGGGCCTGTCGTACGGGGGGTCAGGCGCCGAAATCGCCCGCCTTCACACCCGCGACGAACGCCGACCACGCGGCGGCACCGAAAGCGAGGGCGGGGCCCTGCGGATCTTTACTGTCCCGGACAGGGACGACGCCCGTCACAGCCACCCGCACCGGAGCCCACTCCACACACTCACCGCCGTTGCCTGCGCTGTAGCTCGACTTGATCCACTGCTCGGTCATGAGGCGCAACCCTTCCGAATCGGGTGTTCTCAACCCTGCTCTTTCACCCACCAGTTGAGCCAGTACGGCGCCGGCGTCAGGCGCCGAAATCGCCCGCCTTCACGCCCACCACGAACGCCGACCACGCGGTGGTGTCGAATACGAGGGCGGGGCCCTGCGGGACCTTGCTGTCACGGACGGGGACGACACCCGTCGCGACCGCCCGCGCCGGAGCCCACTCCACGCACTCGCCGCCGTTGTCGCCGCTGTAGCTGGACTTGATCCACTGTTCGGTCATGAGTCGTCACCTCTCAGGATCGGGGGTTCCAAGCCTGCTCCACCGACGCCCCGTTGAACCAGTGCCGTCACCCCGCAGCGACGTGTCACAAGTCCCCTTGTCACTCGCGTACGGGCATAACAGAGCCCCCGGCCACTCGCCTCGTGCCCGGGGGCATGTCGTACGGGGAGCGATCAGGCGTCGAAGTCGCCCGCCTTCACTCCCGCGACGAACGCCGACCACGCAGCGGCACCGAACGCGAGGGCCGGCCCCTGCGGGACCTTGCTGTCACGAACGGGGACGACACCCGTCGCGACGGCCCGCGCCGGGGACCACTCCACGCAGTCGCCGCCGTTGCCTGCGCTGTAGCTCGACTTGATCCATCCATCGACCATGGGGAACGACCCTTCCGGTTGGCGTTACTCAACTCTGCACCAGCACACACCAGTTGAGCCAGTACGCCAGAGCCCCCGGCCGTGGGGTGTCTGGCCGGGGGCTCTGGCGTACGCGGGCATCAGGCGTCGAAGTCGCCGGCCTTCACGCCCGCGACGAACGCCGACCACGCGGCGGTCCCGAACGCAAGGGCCGGGCCGTGCGGATTCTTACTGTCACGAACGGGGACGACGCTGGGGAATCCGGGGGCTACCTCGATGCAGTCGCCGCCGTTGCTGCCGCTGTAGCTGCTCTTGCGCCATATCGCCGCGCTGAGTTCGGGGGTACTCATCCTGGGCAAATCCTTCCATCGCCTCGCTGATCAGTGCGGCAGATGCGCTAGTCGTGAGCGCTTCCGCTCTCAACTCATCGTAGACCCGGCTGGCCGAGCGGACCTCTGCCGGATCATCGATGAAATGCCCTCTGTCCACCGACTCGGAGTAGAGCACTTCGCGCCCCTTCGGCAGCGTGATGAGGGACAACGAGGTGGTGGGGCGCACCGGTCGCGACTGGTGTCCAGGCAACAGTTGGATCACCACATTGGCCGTACGCGGCACGCGTAGAAGATGGGCGCACTGCCTCCGCATCACGCGCGAATCGCCGACGACCGCATGCAGCGCGCACGCGTCCATCACCACGCGCAGCGCCGGCCCGTCCGGCTCCAGGAAGCGTTCCTGGCGACTCAATCTGGCCAGAACGCCCGCCTCCACGCGTTCGGCATCCGGCTCTTCCCGCGCCAGCAGCGCCCGCGCGTAGTCCGCGGTCTGCAACAGGCCAGGCACCGTCTGCGTCTGCCACACACACAGCGAGACCGCACGCGCATCCAGCTCAGCTCGCTGCTTGAACCAGTCCGGATGCGCCGGATGCGGCGCGAACCAGTTGACCCTCTCCCACATCTTCACCAGCAGTCCGCCGGCGTTGAGCACCTTGTCGAAGATCTCGACGTGGTCCGCGTCGGGGCGGCGCTTGCCCGCTTCCATGTGGGCGATCAGCGAGCGGTCCACCGGAAGGATCGCGGCCAGTTGGTCCTGGGTCATCCCGGCTCTCTCACGCAGTTGACGCAGGAGTTCACCGAACATTTGGGCCGATGTCGTGTGTCCAGTCTTCGGCTTGCGCTTCACGGTCATCACTCTCCGCAAGTGACGGAGTTACCTCAGTCACGGGATTTGTCCTGGTGCGGCTGGTCCCTCACGGGCAACGATTGCCAGAGTACGGAGAGTAACCCCACGAGAGCCGCGTTGTGGCGCGGTGGAGGGAAATTCCATGCGCACGATGACACTCAAGGTCTACCGACGCCGCCCCGGCGAATCCGGGCCGCCCGACGACGCCCCGTCCGTCGTCTGCATCACGGTCGACCCCGACAAGTGGCACGACGCCTTCCGCGAGGCGGTCACCGGTGCCTGGCCGCCGTGCCGTTGCCCGAAGCACCGCAACCAGCCCAACCCCCAACCGACCGAGGGCTCTTGATGGACGGCACACACCGCGTACTCGTGATGGGCACCCCGCTGCGCTTCTTCCTCAGCGTCGGCGAGGACGGCACCTGGTCACCCGTCACGGACATCGAGTTCCACCACGCGTACCAGGAGTCGATGTTCGACCCCGAAGCCCTGCGCAGCAACGTCCTGTGCCCCAACCGCCTTCGCGCGGAGTACGAGACCGTCGAGGGCTGGTGCTGGTCGGACGGCCGGGCCGCGTACGGGCTCATCACTCTCAATGGCCGGGCGCCCCAATCCTGCGCCGGGCTGCAAGCCCTGACCCACGGAGGCGAAGCCGCGTGAAGCTCGTACATCCCATGAACGCGGTCAAGCCCGCGAACCCGCCCCGCGAGGTCTGGGTGTTCCTGCTGGTCCGCTGCCCGGTCGAAAACCCCAAGTACTTCGCCCCGCTGGGCATGTGGCCGCGCGTACTCCAGGTCGTACGCGATGGCTGGAGCTGCCCGCCAGGGGTCATCGTGCGGCCGGGTGAGTCGATCCCCGACGCCGCCCGCCGCGTCGCCGACGCACTCGGCATCACGCTGCCCAAGGAACCCGCCCTCCTCGCCGTCGACCAGCAACCCGCCATCAACGGCGAACAAGACGAAGAACTCGCCTTCATCCTGGACGGCGGCAGCGCCCCCGAAGACGCCTTCGCGAGCCTCCCCCGCGACGAAGTCGACGTCGAATGGTCAGCGGTCGAAAACCTCGAACGCGTCGCCCTCGTCCACGCCCTCCGCACCCGCCTCCTCGCCGTCGAACCCGCCCTCCTCGTCGAAGGCATGCCCCAACCCACCAAGCGCCGCAAGGGGTAGCGGGGGGCAATCGCTAGGCGGTCCCCGTGAGCTGGGCCTACTCCGCCTCCCGAGGCCACCATGGCGCGGCTTCCCCCGCCCCGCAGGTCGGGCGCTTCTGCTCTGCGGGGGACGTCGCGCGACCTTCGCAAGGGGAGCGGCGGTACGTACAGGTACCACCAGCCACATGGATAGCCGGTCCGGACGGCGCTCCGGTCGAGGAACCGACGGACACCGCCCTGTACACCCCCACCTACACACCGGACGGGCCCGGAACGGCCCGCGCCACCAGGAAGGCCCGACCGTGAGTGAACCCCACATCCTGTTGAGCGGCGAGACGCTCGCCCTCGCGATGCCCCGCGCGGACATGCTGCCCGAGTACCACAAGTGGGAGAACGACCCCGCAACCATCCTGGGGTACGGGAACCAGTGGGCACAGGCGTGGGAGGTGCGCGCCGGCGGGTACGAGCGCCAGCGCGGGAACGACCGCTTCCAACAGTTCGAGGTGGTACGGCTGGACGACAGCACACCCGTGGGCATGACGATTCTGGAAGTCAACACCTATGTCCGCACCGCCGAGTTCGTCATGGTCATCGCCCCCTCCGCACGCGGGAAGGGTTACGCCACAGAAGCCGCCGGTCTCACCCTGGACTGGGCATTCCACCTCGCCCACCTGCGAACGGTGTGGCTGAAGGTGCTGGAGCCCAACACGGCAGGCATCAAGGCGTACGAGAAGGCAGGGTTCCGCTCCGCCGGCCGGCTCCGCCGGTCAGGGTTCTGGTTCGGCGAACCCGTTGACGAGTTGCTGATGGACGCGGTACCCGAGGACTTCCCCGGCCCCTCAGCCGTGGCCGCCGCCCTCGGCAGATGACGCGGCATCCGCCGCGCCCTCCCCCACAGACGTAGCCCCCACCACCCATCACACCCCCACCCGCCCCGCAAACCCCCTGATCGACTCCCGCAGAGGCTCCGCCGCGAGCTCAGGCGATGCCGACGTGTCCAGGCCCAGGACCTCGATGAGGCCGAGGAGGCCACGGGGGCCGGTGACGCGGAGGACACGGCGGGTGGGGCCGGTTTCCGAGGGGTGGACCACCAGGGCCAGGGGGGCCGCGGCATCCGTGTAGCCCGCGATGTAGGTGAGGAGTTGGTGCCGGTCGGGCGAGGTCACGTTCTTGTCCCCGTACCGCTTGTACTTCGCGTCCACCACGAGGAACCGGGTCGTCTGCGGCGCGCCGTCCGGCTCGGGGAAGGCCAGCAGCACATCGGGGTTGAAGGACGGCTCCTTCTCCGTCAGGCCACCGGCGGTCACGATGTGCCCCTCCGTCGGCCCCGCCAGCCGGCCCCCGCACTCGGCCGCCGCGTCCGCGGCCATCCGCCGTACGACGTGTTCCCACAGCGTGCTCAGATCGAGCAGCAGGCTGCGGGCTGCGAAGCCGTACGGGTCGAGCAGGTCCCGAACCCCGCCGCCGGCCAGCACCATCCGGGCCCAGCCGTGCGCCGCCCGATAGTGCTGGTTGAGCCGGGTGTACTGGGCCCGCGCCAGCAGCGGCCGCGCGTCCGCCGGGCGCGGCGGGCGGGGGAAGTGGGCGGCCGTCTCGCGCCGCAGGGCCTGCGGGCGCGCGTCGGGCCCCGGCTGCGCGGCCACCGTCAGCGCCGCCCCGCACACCAGGTTCTCCCAGCCGCCGTCCTCGTACTCGAAGGTCTCCAGGTACAGCCGGTCGACCGCGCCGAAACAGCGGGTGGCCTGCGCCGTCACGTCCAGCCTGCCGCGCAGCGCCGTATCCACGCGGCTGCGCCGCACGTACGCCCGGCGCAGCCCGCGCGCCAGCAACTGCCGGCACTCGTGCAACAGCGCGGCCGGCACCAGCTCCGCGTAACCCTCGTGCCCGATCAGCCAGTTGCGCAGCGTCGGTTCTGGCGGCGGCTGGCGGCGCGCGTAACAGAGCCAGTCGATCAGCCGATCGCCGGCCACCGTGAACTTGGGCCGCAACACCAGTCGCAGCCGCTCCAGTTGCAACACCCCGCTCTTGTCGCGCGCCTTCAGCAGGTAGTCGGCGCCGCGCTCGCGGATGTCCACCACCTTCAGCGCCCGCAACTTGGCAAGATCGGCCCCGTACAGCAGCGTGCGCGGTACGGGCTTCGCCTCGTCGAAGCCCGTGAGGATCACCTGCGGGGTCGCCGCGGACGGCGCGACGGCGGACGGCATCGGGTCACTCGCCTTCGCGGTAGTCGGCCGGCGCGCCGAAGGCGAGCGGGTCACCGGCTGGCCCGCCGGCTACCGGAAAGCCCTCCCCCACGGCCGCGAAATCCCCTCCGACGGGTGGCAAGTCCCCGCCGGCGGGTGCGAAGTCCCGTCCGGCGGGTGCGAACGCGCCGGCCAGCACGCCCGGCAGGTCCTGCGGATTGGTCTGTACGACTCGTCCCGTACGGTCGTCCACCAGCGGGCCGAGCACCCGGCGCAGCAGTTCGGGCTGGCCGAGGCAGTACTCGGTGACCAGCGGCACGATCTCGTGGTGGAAGGCGTGCGAGAGCTGTTCCGCGGTGCCGATCGGCTGGTCTCCGGCGAGCAGGTACGCCTGCCCGAGCAGGTGATCGGGGCCGAAGACGAGGTCGAGCCGGTCATTGAGCCCCTGGAGGAAGTCGGCGAGGCTCAGCCCCTCCACCTCACCGTCCAATACGTCAAGATCGGGCGGCAGGTCGTAGAACGCGAATCGGCGGCGAATGGCCGCGTCGATGTGGCCCACGCTGCGGTCGGCCGAGTTCATGGTGCCGATGATGCGGACGTTGGGGGGTACCGTCTGCTGCCTGCCGCTGGTCGGCAGCGTGATCGAAACCGCGCCCCGCTTGTCCAGCTCCAGCAGGGTGATCAACTCGCCGAGGATGCGCGGCAGGTCGCCACGGTTGATCTCGTCCACGATGACGAGGAACGTCTCGTCGGGCGAGGCGGCAGCCGCCTCGCACACCCGCAGGAACAGCCCGTCCTTCAACTGGAGGTGCAACCCCGCGCCGTCCGCCGCCGGATCGGGCTTGAACCCCTCGATGAAGTCTTCGTACCCGTAGGAGGGGTGGAAGGTGGCCATCGTCAGCCGGGCCGCCTTGGCCTCTGCGGGCGCCGTGGACAACTCTGACAGCGCCACGGCCCGCTCCTGCGGCGCCGCGTCGATCAGCTCCCCGCGCCCCGCGAGCGCAAGCGCGACGCTCAGCGCAAGCCGCGTCTTCCCGGTGCCCGGCGGCCCCTGCACCACCACCTGCCCCTTGTGTTCCAGCAGGTCACGGACGTGCCGCACGGCATCGGGCAGGTCCTCTTCGAGGGGGTACCCGGGGTCGGTGGCGTCAGTGCGTTGGTCGACTGAGCCGTCGGGTTGGTCCTCGGGTTGCTGGTCGGCCTGTTGGTGGGCTTGCTGGTCGGGAATGCGCCCGATGAGCTCGTCGGACTGGGCGGGCAGGCCCAGGTGGCCGGCCGGGACGAGGCGGGCGGGTTGCCGCTTGGGTTGGTCGACCGACCCGGGTGGGGTGGGCGCCGTGCCCGCGCCGTCATCTGCCCCGCCCTCGCGGGTGGCCCCACCCTGCGGGCCGTGGTCCCGCGGCGGCACCCGGTGCTCAACCGGCACCCGGTGCTCAACCCGACCCGCAACGCTGGCCGCAGCCGCCAGGTGCTGGTCCCGCCCCGCCCGAATCTCCCGCCACACCGACCACGGCACCTTCGCCAACGTCTGCTGCCAGGCGTGCCGCGGCTCGTCGAAGGTCTGGGCGTACGAGGTGTTCCACTCCAGATAGACGCTGTGCCGGTGCGTGGCGGGCCGCGTGTCGTACGTATAGCCACCGGTGACCCGCCCCACGGCCAGCACCTCCGACTTGCCCTTGTTGGCAATGATCCGGTCGCCCGGCTCCAGATCGCGGAAGGCCAGCAACTGCCTGGCCAGCCTGAGGTTGCCGCCGCGGCTCTGCGGCCAGTAGCGGTCGAGCGCCTCCTTGAGCTCCTGGTCGCTCTCGTACTGCACCAGGCTGCCCACCTCGTCCCAGCCGACCCGGATCACCCCGCGGGCCAGACAGTCGGCCCACAGGCTGGCCTGTGCGCCCGGCGCGATCTTCCAGATCGTCCGGTCCCTGGGCCGCGGATTGTGGAAGGCGTAGAGGAACGCCGTCACCTCGTCCGGCAGCCAGCCGTCGAACTCCGGGGTACGGCGCACCAGTTCGAGCAGTTCCCGATTGGCCCGCCACGTCCGCACCCGCGGCATGTGCTGGCTGCGCCCGCCGAGCAGCGTCGTGAAGTGGCGGACGTGCGCGGCGGAGAAGACCGGCAGGAACGCGTCGGGGAAGTAGGTCGCCAACGCCTTGGTGGTCAGCGCCTGCCCGTACGACAGCAACTCCATCTCGTCGATCAGCGCGTACGCGCCACCCCCGGCCGCCGCGAAACCGGCCGCGAAGTCCTTCCGGAGCCGCTCCCACGCGTCATGCACGTCCATGCCGCGCAGCGCCGCCGGCACCACCCGCCACTCGCCCGTACGGTGCTGGTAGATGATGTGCTTGGCCGCACTGCCACCCCGGATGCTGCCGATGGCGTCGGTCCCGTACTCCAGGAGCCGGCAGAACGTCTGCTGCCTGCCGTGGTTGTCAGGACCGAGCGCGTACCGCTCCAGCGGCAGCCGCAACCAGTCCCCCACCGGAAACTCCTCAGCAACCCGCGCCCGCGCCCGCTCAGCCTGCCGAGCCCCCTCCCGCGCCACCCCCCGATCAAACCGCCCGATGCGCTCCGCAAACCCCCGCCGAAAGTCCTCTACCTGCGCGCCCTCAGCCATGTGGGCATTCTTGCGCAGGTGGGGGTGGGGGTGGGAGGGGATGCGAACCAGGATCGGGGGTTGGCTGGGAACCGGGATCGGGGGCGAGCCCTGGGGGTGGGGGTTGGGTTTGGCGTACGGGCCAGGCTGCCGCTGAGGCCGGTGCTGGGCCCCGACCCACCCCCGCACACCCACCCCACCCCACACATGAACTCCCACCCACACCCCACCGAAACCCACCCCCGCCCCACGCCAAAAGGGGCCAGCCAACAACCACCGCGAACGGCGTCATCGGCTGGCCCCCGAGGTGAGGCACGGCCAGGTGGGTCAGCTCACCTCAAGCAGATCCGAGCAGATCAGCCCACCTGAGGCAGATCCGGGGTGCCCGCCGTTGTGGGGAGCGGGAGTTGGAGGGCCGTACGGGGCTTGCCCACCGGCGTGCGGCACGTCAGGTCCTTGGCCGGGAGCTTGCCGGTGGTCAGGTAGGACGTGGTGGTCTTGTCGGCGCACGAGCCCGAGGTGTAGACGCCGTGGCCCTCACCGTCGAGCACGGTGAGCATGCGGGAGCCCTTCAGCGCACGGTGCGCGCCCTTGCCGCTGACCAGCGGCGTCTGCGGGTCCCACTCGTTCTGCACGATGAGCGCGCCGACCTTGTTGTTGACCTTGGTGGTGGGCTCGCTGCCCTGGTCCCAGAACGCGCACGGCATGATGTTCGACGCGAAGTCGCCGTACATCGGGTAGCGGGCCTTGTCGCGGACGGAGTCGCGGCGGTACTGCTCCGGGTCGCGCGGCCAGTTGCGCGCGTCGGAGCAGAGCACCGCCCAGAAGCTCGCCGAGCCGTTGTCGCCGGGAACCCCGCCGAACCGCGGCGGCGTCGGCCGCGTGATGGACCGCGGCACCCGGGCCAGCTTCGCCTTGCGGCCGGCCGCCGCCTGCTTCAGCTCCGCGATGGCCGTCGCACCCTCGCGCACGTTGAAGTACAGCGCCCGGTAGCTGCGGATGTCATCGCCGGTGATGCGCTCGCCATCGAGGTTGATGGGCTTCTTGTTGGCCTGCTTGACCAGGTTCCAGAACGTCGTACGGACCTTCTGCGGCGTGTCGCCGAGCTTGAACTCCTTGTTCCGCTTGGCGGTCCACTCGCTCCAGCGCACGAACGCCGGCTCGGTGCCCTCCGCCCAGACCTGGATCATGCCGCGCCACACCCGCTGCGGGTCCACCGCGCTGTCGAGCACGAACCGGTCGACCCGGGAGGGGAACATCTGCATGTAGACGGCGCCGAGGTAGGTGCCGTACGAGTAGCCGAGGTAGGAGATCTTCTTCTGCCCCAGCACGGCCCGGATGACGTCCAGGTCGCGCGCGGTGTTGCGGGTGGATATGTGGCGCAGCTTGTCACCCTGCTTGGTCTTGCACTTGCGCGCGACCGTACGGGCCCAGGCGACGTCCTTGGCGAAGGTGGCCGGCTTGTACTGCCGCTCGATGTCCTCCTCGTCGAAGGTCAAACCGCAGGTCACCGCGGAGCTACGGCCGACCCCACGCGGGTCGAACCCGATCAGGTCGTACTGCTTCTGCACCGACTTCGGGAGCTGCGCACCCAGGTAGTCCGGCAGGTCAAGGCCCTCGCCACCGGGCCCACCCGGGTTGAGCAGCAGCACGCCGCGCCGCTCCTTGGCCGAGGTCGCCTTGACCCGGGATATCGCCACCTTGATCTTCTTGCCGTTCGGCTTGGCGTAGTCGAGCGGCACGGTGAGGTCGGCGCACTGGATCTTCGCGGGCCAGTCGGCGGCGCACCGCTTCCACTGGGGCTTCTGCTGCTCGTACTGCGCCAACGGCCGCTGCGCCGCGGTGGCCGTGGCCGGCGCCAGCGCGGGGACCAGGGCGGCGACGGCACTCACCGCGACGAGCGATGCCAGGTGTCTACTACGCACGGAGGAGTCCTTCGGGTCAGTCGGAAGAAAAGGCGGACCAACGCGGACCAACCCTGACGCGTACGCCCGTATCCGGGAATCCGGCTCCGGGCCCAACATCGGCTCCCCCCGAGGGTTGAGCCCCACCCTGAAAGATCGTTCCTGCGATGTACATGACGCAGTGTCGGATGTGCGTCGCTTGGACCGCTTCCGATGGGTGTGACCTAGGCCATCCATCACCCACCCGACACGGGGCGCCCTGCGGGCTGGCACACCTTTCGTTCGGACAAGGTCGACACACCTCTTTACGGGCGAGGTGGGCCCACCCTCTTGCGAGCAAGGTGGGTACGCGTTGCGGACGGGGCGAGGATGCCCTGGCCAGGGGGCACGCCTTCTTGACGAGCGAGGTGGCTGGCGCTGTCCGGGGAAGCGTACGCGAGGGGTGGGTGTCGGGGGTGCTTTGGGGTGGGAGGGCTTGGGGTGCCGCTTTGGGGTGGGTGGGCTTGGGTGTGGGTCGGCCTGGCCGTGGGTGGGGTGCTCTGGGGTGAGTGAGCCCCGGGTGCGAGTGGGCCTTGGGTGTGGGTGGGCCCGACCCGGGTTGGTCGCGCAGCGGACGGTGACGTACGGAACGGCGGCGGGGGCAGCGCCCCATGAGGCAGGGGGCGCGGCGCCGTACGGGACGGCGGGGGCGGGTCCGAACCGAACGGCGGGGCGGGCCCAACCGAACGGCGGGGACGTCGTCCCAGCCGCTCATGCCGAAACCCACCCCAGCCACCCCCTGGTACGAAAGTGACGTGAGATGCCCCAGCGACAGGAGTGCCAGTAAGTCACCCCATATGGCAGGCTGACCGCACGTCAATTGCGGAGAAAATGTGGAGGCGGGGGAGCATGCCGGAGCTCGGCAAGGGTGGGAACACGGCGGTCGAGGCGGGGCGGTTGGTCGTCGAGTTGCGGGCCGTGGGGGACGTGGTTGACCTCAGTGCCCTGTTGGTCGACGCTGACGGCAAGGTCAGGTCCGACGACGACATGGTCTTCTACAACCAGCCGGCCGCCGAATCCGGCGCGGTGCAGCACCGGCCGGCCGACGCCGACGGGCCCGAGCGCATCGAGGTGGAGCCGGCGGCGCTGCCCGCCGACGTGGATCGGGTGGTGCTGGTCGGAAGCTGCGACCCGGACGACGCCAGCCGCACCTTCCGCGAGGTCAAGGAGGTGACGGTACGCGTCGGGCAGGGCGCCGCCGAGCCCGTACTGTTCCGCCAGCCCGACCTCACGGACGGCGAACGCGCCGTACTCCTCGTCGAGTTCTACCGCCGCGGCCCCCAGTGGAAGCTGCGCGCCATCGGCCAGGGTTACGCGGCGGGGCTCGCCGGCCTCGCCACCGACTTCGGCATCGACGTGGCCGAGCCCGAGCCGATCGAAGCGACCCAACCGGCCGGAGCAACCCAACCGACCGCAGCAACCCAACCGGCCGGAGCGCCCCAGCCACCCGCCGTAACCAACGCACCCACCGCCCCCGCGGCACCCCACACGCCCGAGCCACCCATCGCCTTCGCGCTCCCCACCACCCCCGCGGCAGCCGCCCCCCGCGCCAACCTCCGCAAGCCGCCGCTCGGTGCGCTCAGCCTGGAGAAGGGTGGTCAGGCCGCGATCGACCTGGACAAGCACGACCGGGAGTTGGTCGTGGAGGCCGCACTGGAGTGGGACGGCGGCAGCGAAAGTCGCCGTCAACGCGGCGCCGACCTGGACTTCTACGCCCTGTTCATACCGGCGACCGAGGCCCTCAGCGGTGGTCCCAAGGCGCCGGGCACGCTGGTCAAGTCCGGCCACACGGCCGCGGGCGAACCCCTGTTGCCGCCGAGCCCGGCCGACGAAGCCACGGGGGCGACCAAGGCCGAGACCAAGGGCAAGGGCAAGGGCCGGGGCCGGTCGAAGAGGAAGCCGCAACACGTCGTCTACTACAAGCGGCTTGGCTCACTGACCAGCACCCCGTACATCTGCCTGGACGGCGACGCCCGCGCCCCCGGCCGCGAGTCCATCCGCATCGTCCGCCCGGACGTCCAGGGTTACGTGCTGCTCTGTGCGTACTCCGCGCTCAGCAACGGCGTCGGTTCCTTCCGCAGCTTCGGCGCCAAGGTCGTCATCTCGGACGGGCGCGGTTCCACGGTCACCGTCCCGCTGTACGAGGACGCCCAGACCCGCTACTGGGTGGCCATCGCCCTCATCGACTTCACCTCGCCCGACGGCGTGGCGATCCAGCACGTCGAGGCGTACAGCGCCCGGTCCACCGAGCGCCGGCCGTTGCTGCACCGGGACGGCACGATCGAGATGAACGGCGGCCCGGTGGAGTTCAAGCGCCACTGACCCGCCCCAAGCGCCGCTGCCCCACCCCGCACCACCCGTACGCGCCCGTGCCCCGCCCCACCACCCCATGGGTCCGGGGCGGGTGCCGGAAAACCCGACACCCGCCCCGGACCAGTCACACACAATCAGAAGCCGACCCGACACCAGACCGGCACCAGCCAACCACCAACCACCAACCACCAACCAGAAGCCGACCAACCGCCGATCAGACCCGGTCGGCCGCGATCAGCAGATACTGGAAGCTGCCGTTCTTGTACGCGTTCAAGAACGCCTCCTCGATGCCGGTGGCCAGCGGGGACGTCGCCCGCAGCTCCCAGTACGGGATGGTCGCGGCGGTCAGGTCCACCACGCTGATCGGCACCAGCCGGTTCTTCGCCATCTCCCGGAAGTACGCGGAGCGCGGGTGGATGTCGCAGATGTAGTGCGCGTTGATCGTGGAGACCTCGCGCGAGGGCAGCCCGTAGGTGTCGTTGTAGCAGCCGGTGATGGTGACGTACCGGCCGCCGCGCGCCAGCAGCCTGCGGTACTCGGCGAACAGCAGCGACAGGTCCACGTACATGGTCGACTCGTTGTTCCAGATGCCGCGGAACGAGCCGGTCGCGAAGCCCGAGTCGAGCATGTTCTTGACGTGGTAGCGCACCTTGTCGTCCACGCCGCGCTTGCTGGCCTGCGCGTTCGCGAAGGCCACCTGGGTCTCGGAGATGGAGATCCCGTCGACCTGGCAGCCGAAGCGGCGGTTGGCGACCAGACTGCCGCCGCCGCGACCACAGCCGGAGTCCAGCAGCCGGTCATCGGGGCCGATCGCGCCGAGGTGGTCGGCGAGCAGGTCGGCCTGGGCCGACTCCAACCGGTGCAGCTCGGCGGTCACCCGCTCGTCCCGGCTCGCCTCGGGCCCCTCAAGCGCCGCCCAGTCGACGTCGCCGATGCCGTAGTGGTGGTGGTAGAAGCCGTCGACCTCGCCGAGCCGCAGGTTGACGGGGTTCTCCTCGTGGTTCCAGTACTCGGCCACGGACCTCTGGTACGGGCTGGTGGCCGCGGGGACGATCGCGCTGGCGCGGTCCGCTGTGGTGGTCATGCGCTGTTCTTCCTTCTTCTCACCAGTAGTGGGGCAGGGAGTAGCGGTAGGTGTTGGTGTGGTGCCAGCGGTGGTTGCCGGTCACCCAGGCGGCGAGTCCGGTGGTGTAGCGGGCGAGCACCGGGTTGGTCGCGGCCAGCACGGCCGACTCGTCCTCGAAGGCGTGCATGATCTCGTTGTGGATCTCGACGGCCTTCAGGTACGCGGCCTTGAGGCCACGGCCGTCCTCGGCGGCGATCACCACCGGCAGGTTGAGGTGGTACGCGTCGCGGGCCATCTCCTTCGTGAAGGAGTACAGGTCGTTGACGATCGTGGTGGCGTTGCAGGCCAACGCGGTCACCCGCTGCACCTCGGGGCGGGCGTAGAGCACCTCGGGCAGTTCGTACCCGTCCACCGAGTCCACCAGGGACAGACACGGCCTGAAGTTGTTGAACTGCCGCATCACCAGGTACTGCCAGACCGGCGGCGTGGTCCGGGTCTCCGCCCACGCGCCCTCGGCCACGTACCCCAGGTGCAGCCGCGCCATGTCGTGCACGAACCTGCTGACCTGGCTGGGCGTGGCGATCTCCCGGAAGGCGCGCATCGCCCCGTCGTACGAGCGCAGCGGGGCGTCCGCGCCGAGCCCGTGCTGCCACTGCTGTTGGTAGCCGTCGGCGGTGTGCAGCGGGTCGAGCGCCGACTGCGCGAGGATGAGCCGGCTGCCGCGCCCGGAGACGGAACCGCCGTAGTCCTCGCAGTAACAGTCGTCGACGACGTTCTCGGCGACGAGCAGCTTGCCCGCGACGACCAGTCGCTCCAGGTCGGCGGCGCCCGGGTGTTGCAGCACGACCGCCTTGCCGACCTGGAACCCGGCGAAGTCACCGGCCCACTCCGGCGGGAAGAGGTCGAGCTCCCGGGCCCAGGCATCGAGCCGCCGATCGACCTCGGCGATCTTCTGCGGGTCGGCGGGGGCCGCGGGCGGGCAGTACAGCCCCGGGACCGGATCGCCGGCCCGCGGCGGCCCACCGGAACCGGCTCCACCATCCGCCCCGGCCGCCTCCTGCGCCCCCTTGCCACCGCCTGCCGCGGCGGCCCCGAACAGCACCCGGGCCGCGGAGGTCCCGATCCCACTGGGCCCCCCGGCGAGCCACCCGGCCACCCCGCCCCCGGCCGCGTGCTCCACGAGGGCTTCGGGGACGACGGGTGGGGCGGGGGTTACGGGGGCTACGGGGGTGGCTGGTGCGGCAGCGGGCGGCGCGGGTGGCTCCGCCGCAGCCACGGCAACGGCTGCGGCTGGGGCTGCGGGCCCCCCGGCGGGCGCCCGCGCGGCGAGCAACCCCCTGAGGTCGGGTGGGAGTGGTGCGAGGCAGGGGCCGACGGGCCCGGACGGGGGAACGCCCCCCGCCCCCGCGGCCTCACCATCGGCAGGGTTGACGAACATGTGCGGCAACGTCGACACCGCTTCGGCCCTCCTTCACACGCCGAACTGACCGGCCTGACCGAGCGGGCCGGACTGGGTGAACTAAGCGAACTGACCGGACTATGGGGACTGGTGGTACGGGTCGGGCGGACCGCGCCGGAGTCTCAGCCACGTGGTCGCACCTCGACGTTCTCCAACACGCCGATCGCGTCCGGCACCAGCACCGCGGCCGAGTAGTAGGTGCTGACCAGGTAGGAGATGATGGCCTTCGGGTCGATGCCCATGAACCGCACGTTGAGCCCGGGCTCCACCTCGTCCGGCAGCCCGGTCTGGAAGAGGCCGATGACGCCCTCGTTGTCCTCGCCGGTCCGCATCGCGATGATCGACGAGGTCTGGTGCTCCGAGATGGGGATCTTGCCGCAGGGCAGCAGCGGCACGCCGCGCCAGGCGGGGAGGTGGTGCCCGTCGACGTCGACGCTGCCGAAGTAGATGCCCCGCTTGTTGCACTCCTTGCCGAAGGCGGCGATGGCCCGCGGGTGCGCGAACAGGTACTGCGTGCCGCGCCGCATGCTGAGCAGGTCGTCCAGGTCATCCGGGGTCGGCGGGCCCGAGTGGGTGGGGATGCGCTGGTTGAAGTCGGTGTTGTGGAGCAAGCCGAACTCCGGGTTGTTCACCAACTCCCGCTCCTGCCGCTCCCGCAGCGCCTGGATGGTCAGCCGCAACTGCTGCTGCGTCTGGTTCATCGGCTCGTTGTAGAGGTCGGCGACCCGGCTGTGCACCTTCAACACGGTCTGCGCGACACTCAACTCGTACTCGCGCGGGGTGAGTTCGTAGTCCACGAAGGTGCCCGGCAGGGTGGGCTCGCCCTGGTGGCTGGAGAGGAAGTCGATCTCCGCCTCGCCCGCCCTGTTGGTTGGCCGCCGGGAGTCGTGGCTGCGTCGTTGGACGTGCGAACGCAGTCCCTCGTGCTGCTTGGCGATGGCCTTGTACGCGCTGTAGGGCAGTGACAGCAACGTCGTCGCGGTGACGGCCCGGACCGTGGAATCCCACGTCCCGTCGGCCCCCGCCAGCACGTTCCCACCCAAGCTGTCCCCATCCGACAGTCGGCCGACCACGGCCTCGCCCTCGTACTTCCCCGGCCTGATCAGCTCGACTTTTCCATGTGCGATCAGATGAACATGGTCAGCCTTTCGGCCCTCACGCGCGATGACCTGACCGGGATTGATCTCCTTCTGAACGAACTTGTCGGCGAGTGCCTTCAATGCGTCCGCATCGTCGAATCCGTGCAGCAGCGGCAGCTCGGCCAACTCGGCTGGAACCACCCGCACCTTGGACCCGCTCTTGTCGAACGTCACCTTCCCGTCGCCGACCGTGAACGACAGCCGCCGGTTCACCCGGTACGCCCCGCCCGGCACGTTCACCCACGGCAGCTTCCGCAGCAGCCACCGCGAACTGATCCCCTGCATCTGTGGCTCGGACTTGGTGGTCGTCGCCAGGTTGCGCGCCGCGGCGGTGCTGAGGCTCAACTGCGCCTGCTCGTCCCCCGTGACCTCTGAAGAACCCGTCTCCACAGTCATCGCCTACGTCTCCACTCCGTGACGTGACCCCGGCCTGGCCGCCCGTGCGACCACCCAGCGCCACTGACAGTTACGTTGAGTCACCAGTGGTAGCACGCCGTGGCCCCGGGGCTCCGTACCCCACTGCGGCATGCGGGTGTGCTGGGCGTACCCGCGCGAGCAGGGGGCGCGCTGCATGTGCGGAGCGCTTGTGGGTGTGGGTGTGGGGGTGGGTGTGGGTGGAGGTGGACGTGGTCGGAGGGGTGGGGCGCTCAGTGGGTGTGGATGTGTGGGTGTGACTGTGGGGGAGGAAGCGGTCAGCCGCCCCGCTTGCTGCCGCTGTCACCGGCAACGCCACCGGTGCCGCCCGTCTCGCCGTTCGCGGGGGCCGCCGGGGCCGTGGTGCCCTGCTTCGCCCAGGAGGCGAGGATGCGTAGCGCGTCGTGGGAGGGGGTGCCGCGTTCCGCTGTCCAGATCACGAGTTGCTGGTCGGTGTCGGTGGTGGGAGCGAGGGTGTCCCAGTCGAGGGTCAGCTCACCGACGACAGGGTGGCGCAGGGTCTTGGTGCCGATGCCGCGCACCGCGACGTGCTGGGCGGCCCACCAGCGGCGGAAGTCGGCGTCCTGGACCGAGAGCTCGCCGACGAGTGCGGTCAGCCGCGTGTTCTCCGGGTCGCGGGCCGCTTCCATCCGCAATTGGGCCACACAGGTGTGGGCCACGTTCTCCCAGTCGGCGTACAGCTCCCGCATCCGGGGGTCGGTGAAGACCAGCCGTACGTAATTCCGGTGCTTCTCCGGAATTCTTTGGAAATCCGTGACGAGGGCTGCGGCGAGCGAATTCCAGGCGAGAATGTCCATGCGCCGGCCGAGGATGATCGCGGGAATGGTGTCCAGGTCGTCGAGGAGCCGCAGCAGCCGGGTCTGGCCCTTCTGCGGCGTGCGCCTGGCCGGCCTGGTCGAGAGCTTGCCCGCGATCTGGAACAGATAGGCGCGCTGGTCATCGTCCAGGCAAAGGACGCGCGCCAGCGTGTCGAGCACCTGCGCGGACGCCTGTATCCGGCCCTGCTCCAGACGGGTGTAGTAGTCGGTGCTGATCGAGGCGAGGAGGGCGACCTCCTCCCGACGCAGCCCGCTGACGCGCCGCCGCCCGGTCTCGGGCAGCCCGACGGCACGGGGATCGAGTTCGGCTCGGCGCGCCTTGAGGAAGGCCCCCAGGTGGCCGGCGTGTGCGCTGCTGCTCATGGACCCATTCATACCCGGGATGCAACTCCTGTGGGAGGGAGAGTTTTGTCCCCGGATGCTTTCCACCCCGGATGAAATTCTCCTCTTCACCGGGTGCGCGCCGCATGCGAGTGTTTTGACGTACCCGGAAGAAACCCAGGCCGCGGAAGAAACCGAAGCCGTGGAAGAAACCGAAGTCGCGGAAGAAGCCATGAACCCGTGACGGTGTGGGCGGCAGAGATCTTCCCACGGCACCGCCGTTGTCACCGTCATCGGCGCCCCACCCCGCCCGCGCCACCAACTCCGCCCGCGCCCCTGCCACCGCGCACCCACTGCCACCGAACACCCGCTGCCACCACCGCAACACACCGCACGACACACCAGGAGCAGACGATGGAACCCCTCACCTTTCCCAACGGCCAGCTCACCATGGCGGGCAACCTCTTCCTGCCCGACGGTTTCGACCCGCAGACCAGCCACCCGGCGGTCGTCGTCGTCCACCCCGGCGGCGGGGTCAAGGAGCAGGCCGCAGGCTTGTACGCGGCCAAGCTGGCCGAGCGGGGCTTCGTCGCCCTCGCCTTCGACGCCTCCTTCCAGGGCGGCAGCGGCGGCGAGCCGCACCACCTGGAGGACCCGTACGCCCGGGTCGACGACGTCCGTGCGGCCGTCGACCACCTTCAGTCGCTCGGGTACGTCGACCCGGAGCGGATC
Organism: Streptomyces sp. HSW2009; assembly: GCF_040240285.1. Classification (NCBI taxonomy): domain Bacteria; kingdom Bacillati; phylum Actinomycetota; class Actinomycetes; order Kitasatosporales; family Streptomycetaceae; genus Streptomyces; species Streptomyces sp. HSW2009. Next base: position 27,750 of record NZ_JBEHZD010000028.1, read on the forward strand.
GGCGCCCTCGGTATCTGCGCCGGAGGCGGGTACGCCGTGAACGCGGCCATGACCGACTACCGGATCAAGGCCCTGACCACCGTCAGCGCCGTCAACATCGGCACCAGCTTCCGTCGCGGCTGGTACGGCGACGGGCCCGACGCCGCCGCCGTCCCCACCCTGCGGGCCGTCGCCGAGCAGCGCACCGCCGAGGCGGCCCGGGGCGCCGAGCCGACCTACCTCCCGTACGTGCCGACGGAGCCGGACGAGAACACCCCGCGCGACCTGGTCGAAGCCGGCGACTACTACCTCACCCCGCGGGCCCAACACCCCAACGCCAAGAACAAGTTCCTCTTCACCAAGAGCGTCTCGCGGATCTTCACCTTCGACGCCTTCCACATGGTGGAGGACCTCCTCACCCAGCCGGTGCTCGTCGTGGCCGGCAGTGAGGCCGGCTCGCTGTGGATGTCCACCGAACTCCACGGCCGCGCCCGCAGCCCGAAGAAGCTGCTGATCGTCGAAGGCGGTACGCACATGGACTTCTACGACGTCCCCGAGTACGTCGATCAGGCCATCGCCGAAGCCACCCCGTTCTTCGCCGAGCACCTGGCAGCCGACGACAGCGCCGAGAGCTGAGCCCGCCGGCCGGAGCCGGTCACACCCACCGGTGCCGCCACCACGGCCACCGGTGCCCAGCACCAGCCGCAGCGGGCACCCGCCCAGCTCCCGGTCGTCCCACCCCTCACTCCATCCCTCCTCCCCGCAAGGAGCACCCCATGACCGAGAACATCAAGCACATCACCGTGCCGGCCCTCGCCTGGGACCTGGCCGCCGACCTCTACCTCCCGCCGGGCTTCGACGAGGGGCGGACGTACCCCGCGATCGTCAGCGTCCACCCCGTCGGTTCCTGCAAGGAGCAGACGTCCGGCAACGTCTACGGCAAGGCGCTGGCGCAGGCGGGGTACGTCGTCATCGCCTACGACGCCAGCTTCCAGGGCGCCAGCGGCGGGACGCCCCGGTCGATCGAGGACCCGTACTTCCGGGTGTCGGACATCAGCTACGTCATCGACCACTTGGTGACTCTGCCGTACGTCGACGCCGACCGCATCGGTGCCATCGGGGTGTGCGGCGGCGGCGCCTACGCCATCAACGCGGCCATGACCGACCGCCGTATCAAGGCCGTCGGCAGCGTGTCCGGGGTCAACTTCGGCCGCCTCATGCACGAGGCGTTCAGCGGCTACGACCCCCTCGCCACCCTTGACGCCATCGCTGAGCAGCGCACGGCCGAGGCGCGCGGCGCGGCGCCCCGGGTCAACCAGTTCCTGCCGGCCGACCCCGCCGCGGCGCGGGAAGCGGGCCTCACCGAGCTCGACTTGTTCGAGGCGACCGACTACTACCGCACCGACCGCGGCCAGCAGCCGGGCGGTCGCACCGAGGCGCTCTTCGCACGCCAGGCCACCGCGGTCGGCTGGGACGCCTTCCACCGCGCCGAGGTCCTGCTGACCCGGCCGCTGTGCGTCGTCGTCGGCGACAAGCCGGGAGCGTTCGGCGCGTACCGCGACGGCCTGGAGATCTACCGCCGCGCCGCCTCGCAGGACAAGGAGCTCGTCGTCGCCGAGGGCTTCTCCCACTACGACCTCTACGACCGTGCCGAGCCGGTGCGGATCGCCCTCGATCGCCTGGTTCCGTTCTACGGGAAGCACCTCTGATCGGGGTGGTCCATCCCACGACGAAGCCCCCAAGTCGCTGACTTGGGGGCTCGTGGAAGAGCGGGTGACGAGAATCGAACTCGCGCTCTAAGCTTGGGAAGCTTATGTTCTACCATTAAACTACACCCGCGAGACACGGCCTTGAGGCCCTGCATCGCGGCTCACTCTACCCCATGACAGACCCCCGGCGCCGAGGCCGTGGGGTCTTCGTGCCGTTTGGGGCGGCTGGCGGTGTTTTGGAACGACGGCCAGGCGGCCGGGCGCGGGGGCGGGTGGGGGATGCGGAGGCGAGGGGCGGGAGTTGGGGCGTACGGTGGGTGGTCGGAGTGCCGCGTGCAAGACCGTTGGATTCATCCCCTAATGTGGCTTTTGTCGTTCACGTAGCTGGGGAAGGGGATCGATGGATCGCACCGTCGTCCGTTGTGCCGAAGGGCACGTGTTCAGCACCGCTTCGTTCCCGATGCAGAACCTGACCGCCGACCGCCTTGGGCCCGGACGCTTGTTGCGCTGTCCGCGGTGCGCCCGGCTTCGGCATGCGGTTCCTGTGGTGTTGGAGAAGCGGTAGCTACACCTTGCGTGGGGGCCCCCCCCCGCTGGGTGGGGCCCATGGGCGGTTTACGGCCGCGGTTGCACGGGGGGGGGGTGTGTCGGGCAAAGGC
>NZ_JBEHZD010000280.1:0-9962 GCF_040240285.1 Streptomyces sp. HSW2009
GCCGTAATCCCCACCACATCCTCACGCTCAGCCCCCAACCGCACCATCTCCTCCGAAAACACCGACGTCCAGGAGGGCGGCTCGGGGGCGGGGGTGCCGGGGCCGGCTGGGCCGCCCGTTCCGGTGGGGCCGGCAGGTCCGGCGGGTCCACCCAGCGCACCGGCCGGCTGCGCCGACCCGGCCGCCGCAGGCCCGTCACCCCCGGTGACCCCCTGGGCCGCACTGGCGGGCAGCCTCGCGGAGCGTCCGGTGACGCTGTGGACGACGGCCGGACCGCCGAGCGCCTTGGCGCGTCGTAAGGCGATCTCTAACGCCACCGCGTCCAGGCCGTCGACCGGCCCGAAGTAGCCGAAGCCCAGGTCGTCGAAGACGGTGCGGGGCGTGCGGGTGGTGGTGCGGGCGCGGCCCCGCCGGGTGGCGGCGGTCGGCGCCGGCGCCGCCTGGAGCAGCGTCGCGCCGCCGGTGCGCTCGGCGAGCCCGGTGTCCAGGGCCAGTTCCGTCGCCAGCGAGGGGGGCGCGGTGGGCGCCGGGGCGCGCAGCGTCGCCAGGTGGTCGGCGAGTCCGCCGCCGGCCGTGGCCGGGCCCGCGGTGCTGTCGTGGATGACGATGACCAGCGGCAGGTCGCGGGCGGTGGCCAGGTTGTTCAGCGCCTCCCAGGCCATGCCGCAGGTCAGCGCCTCGCTGTCGATGACGGCGACCACGTGCCGGTCGTGCAGGCCGCGCAGTTGGTGGGCCTTGGCGAAGCCGTCCGCGTACGAGAGGGCGGCGCCGGTGCGCGCGTTGTCGACGGCCCCGTGCGGCGCCGCGTACCAGGTCGGGTCGGTGCGGTGGCGGCGCCGCGTGAAGTCGCGGCGGCCGGTGAGCAGTTCGTGTGCGTACGCCTGCCGGCCGGTGTCCCACACCAGGCGGTCGCGCGGCGCGTCGAAGACCCGGTGCAGGGCGAGCGTCAGCTCCACCACGCCCAGATCGGGCCCGAGGTGCCCGTCCGCCCGCGACACCGACTGCGTCATGAAGCCTCTGATCTCCGCGGCCAGCCCGGGGAGCCGGGACGCGGGGACGGCCCGTAGGGCGTCGGGTCCTGAGAGGGCGTCGAGCAGCGGTGTCGCGGGCGGACCGGCCGGCCCGCTAGGGCGCAGGGTCAAAGCGCACCTCCATGTCGGGCCGTAGTCCGAGGTCCGGCCCGCTGGCGGTCTTGTCCGCGTTGATCAGGATGTTGTAGTGGTTCGGGAAGTGGCAGGAGTCGAAGCCGAGCACGGTGCCGACCAGGTGGCCGTCGATGCGGACCTCGTCGCCGCGGTCGATGACGCCGCCGCGGCCGATCTCGACGAAGCCGAGGAAGCCGACCCGGTCGATGACGGCGCCGGTGCTGGGGTCGTCGTGGTCGGTGGTGACCAGTTCGTGGATCTCCTCGCGGCGCACGCAGCGGCTGGCGAACTCGGTCAGTTCCATGCCGCGGTCGTCCCGCTTGTGCGTGAGGATCTTGACGAGTTCGCCGGTGACCGGGCGCTTGAGGCCGTCTTCGGCGGGGTTCATCGGGTGCCCTCCGTGGCGTCGGCGTGGGTGGCCGCCTCGCGGCGGTAGACGTCGGCGACCAGTTCCAGGGCGGCCAGGCCGCCTTCGCTGCGGTCCTCGCCGGCGGCAAGGGCCGTGGCGAAGTCGCGCAGCACGCCCACGTACTCGTGCCACAGCGAGGTCTTGAACCCCTCGTGGCCGCCGAGCATGTCGGCGGTGAGCACGGTGCCGTCGGTGAGGGTCACCTCGACGTCCTTGGTCTCGCCCGGGTAGGCCCAGTCGAGCAGCACCCGGACGGTGGTGCCGGTCGCGGTGCGCAGTTCGACGTCGGCCTGCCGGTCGGTGCCGTGGGCGTCGCGGACCACCTTGGAGTCGGTGACGGTGACGTCGCCGACGATCTGCCGGACGGTGTCGAAGGCGTTGGGCCCGTTGTCGGCGACGCAGCCGCCGCCGCAGCGCTCCGGGTCCAGGTACCAGTGGTCGTCGCCGGCGTGCTCCTCGATCATCTCCAGGTAGCGCACGGTGACGTGGGCGAGTTCGGCGCCGGCCGGGACGCGTGCGATGAGGTCGAGCACGTTGTCGTTGTAGCGGCGGTGGAAGGAGGTGAAGAGCAGGACGCCCTTCTCGCGGGCCGCGCGGACCAGTTCGCGGCCGTCCTCGACCCGGGTGGCCAGCGGCTTCTCCACGCAGACGGCGAGTCCGGCGGCGATCAGATCACCGCAGACCCGGGCGTGCACGTCGTTGGGCACGTTGACCACGACGGCGTCCAGGCCGCCGGCGGCGATCATGTCCTGGTAGTCGCGGAAGGTCGGCACCTTGCCCTCGAAGGGCGCCAGTGCGTCGGCGCGCAGGTCGCACACGGCGGCCAGCTCCACCTGGGGCAGTTCGTCGAACGCCTTGACGTAGAAGCGGGAGATGACGCCGAGCCCGACGATCCCCACGCGCAACGTGTCGCTGCTCATGCGTCCACTCCAGCCGGGGCCTTCAGCCCCCATTGTTCGGCCACCTCGCGCAGTTCTCCGTAGAGCGCGGGCGTGATCGGTACGCCGTCGGCGCGGGCGGCGGCAGCGGTGGCGGCCTCGCGGGCGCCGGGGTAGCTCACCGGCGCGGCCGGGTCGATCGGCGGGCAGTCGATGAGCGCCTGGAAGAGGCCGCCGGCCTGCGACAGGAAGCCGTCCACCGGGCGCAGCGCGCCGGGCGCCACGACCAGCGCGAGGATGCCGATGTCGTCGTCGCGGCCGGAGGGGCCGCCGGTGCCCTCGTACGCCTCGGTGGCCGGGCCGAGTCCGGCGCCGGGCACCAGCGCGGCCAGCACCTCGACCAGCAGCGCGAGCCCGTACCCCTTGTACGCGCCGGTCTCCGGGCGTCCGCCGAGCCAGGTCGGGAAGCCGTCGCCGCGGTCCAGCGCGTGCGGGTCGGTGACCGGTTGGCCCGCGGCGTCGGTCAGCCAGCCCTCGGGTATGGACTGGCCGGCGCGGGCGGCCTGGCGGATCTTGCCGGTGGGCACGGCCGTGGTGGACATGTCCAGGCAGTATGGGGGCAGGTCGGGCCCGGCGGGTGCGGCGATGCTCATCGGGTTGGTGCCGAGCATGGCGACCTTGCCGCCCGGCGGCCTGGCGATGCGCTGGCCGCCGCAGTTGGAGGCGATGATGCCGACCATGTCGCGGTCGGCGGCGCGCAGCGTGTGGTGGCCGGCGCAGCCGAAGTGGGTGGCGTTGCGCACCGAGACCAGGCCGATGCCGTACTCGGCGGCCCGTTCGGCGGCCAGGTCGACGGCCTCGCTGGCGAGCCAGAGGCCGAGTCCCTTGTCGCCGTCGAGCAGGACGGATGCGCCCTTGTCGGCGAGCACCTTGGGCTGGGCGTCGGGCAGGGCCCGCTTGTCGTCGAAGAGCGGCAGGTAGAGCCGGGTCAGGTTGGTGAGGCCGTGCGAGCGCATGCCGGCCAGGTCGCCGTAGACCAGGGCGTCGGCGGCCGTGCGGGCGCGCTCGGTGGGCACGCCGCGGGCGGCGAAGACCTCGGTGGCGAAGCCGACCAGGCTTTCGTACGGGATGTGCAGGTCCGCCGGTGCGGCGGCGGGGGGCGAGGTCGGTGTCATGACCATCCGTTCCTGGCTAGGGCGGTGCGGCTGTTGCGGTCGGGGGCGGTGGCGGCCGGCTCCCCGGGTGGGACGCGGCCCGCGCGGTGCTCGGCGGTGAAGGCGCGGAGCAGGTCGCGGACTCCGGTGGCGAAGGACTCCAGGTCGGCGAGGTCGGCGTGCTCGCCTTCGGCGTGCGCGCCGTTGGCGTCCAGGTCGCCGGGCCCGTAGACGACGGTGTACGCGCCGGGCACGCCGTGCATCCAGATGGCGTCGCAGGTGCACACGTCGGCGTCGGCGGGCGCGTAGCCGAGTCCGGCGCCCTCGGTGAGCAGGCGTTCGGCCCACGGGTCGGTGCTGTGCAGGGCGGGCAGCCCGCGCTTGAGCCAGTCGAGGGTGGTGACCCGGGCGGCCTCGCGGGCGGTGAGGGCGAAGTCGGGCAGGTCGGCGTAGCGCTCGGTGAAGGCGGCGAGGCCGGCGGCGACCTCGTCGGTGAGGGCGCGTTGCAGGGCGAGGCCGGCTTCGGTGCTGGTGTAGGCGAGGTTGAGCAGCAGGTGGCCGCTGCCGTACACCTTGTTGTGCAGGGTGCCGGTGTGCAGGCCGGCGATGCACACCCGGCCGCCTTCGACGCGCTCGGACAGCCGCTCGGCGAGGTGGCTCGCGAGGTGGCCGAGGAGCACGGTGGCGTTGTGGCCGCCGCCGGGCCGGTCGTCGATGGAGTCCTGGCCCGCGACGGTGATGCGGGCGGTGGCGGCTGCGGTGGAGCGGGGCACCACCCGGTTGCGGGTGGGTTCGCAGAACACGTTGAGCCGCCCCGTGTGGCCGGCCTCCACCAGCGGGCGGGTGCCGAAGACGCCCATCGCGCCGCCTTCTTCGCCAGCGACGAGTTGGATGCGCACGCCGATCTCGGTGCCCAGGTCGGGCAGTTCGGCCTGGGCGGCGCGGAGCCCGGCGAGCAGGGCGACGGCCGGGCCCTTGGCGTCGATGGCGCCGCGGCCGTGGAAGCGGCCTTCGACGAAGCGGGGCGGTTCGAAGCCGGCGACGGTGTCCAGGTGGACGTTGAACATGACGGTCCGCTCGGCCGGCAGTTCGGGCCCGAGCCGCAGCACCATGCTGGGCTGGCACTCCAGGAAGTCCGGCTGGGCCGCGGCGGCCTCGCGCACGGTGACGGGCACGCCCTCGCGTTCCAGTACGGCCGGCTCGGGGGCGGCGTGGTGGACGACGGCGTAGCCGAGTTCGGCTGCGGCCCGCGCGTAGTCGCGCTGGGCCTGCCACAGCTCGGGGCGCGGCCCGTCCGGCCCCACCTCCAGCGGGCCGGCGGTGGGCAGTCCGATGAGGTGCAGCAGCAGTTCGCGGTCGGCGCCGGTGAGCTCGACGGGCGCCGGCCGGGCGGCCGGGGCGGCGGACTGCGGGGCGACCGGCTGCGGGTCAGTGCCCGACGGGTCAGCGGACTCGGGCGCAGCCGGCTGCGGGGCGTGCGGTGGCGCGTCGGTCACGTGCGCGCTCCGGCGAGCCGGCTGACCATGCGCTCCAGGGACCGGCCGTAGTCGATGAAGGCTTCCACGCCGTCCCGGCCCTCGACGGCCAACGACTCGTGCGGGCGCACGTTGATGTGCGGCTCGATGGACCAGACGCCGGTGTAACCGTGGTCGAGCAGGTAGCGCAGCGACTCCTCGACCCGGCAGCGGCCGTCGCCCGGCAGCATGTAGTGCGCGTCGTCGGGGGTGCCGATGGCGTCCTTGATGTGGACGTGGGCGACGTACGGGGCGATCTCCGGCAGCAGGTCGTACGCCTCGTAGTCGTAGGCCACGCCGTTGCCGACATCGAAGAGCAGTTTCAGGGCCGGGCTGTCCACCTCGGTGAGCAGTTCGCGCATCTTGGCGGCCTCGGTGCCCGCCCAGCCGGCGCAGTTCTCGTGCAGCAGGACCAGGCCGGCCGCCTCCGCGCGGGCGGCCAGCTTGCCCATCCTGGCCAGCACCTCCTGCCGCCAGGCGGGCTCCTCCAGGCCGTCGTTCGGGTAGGACATGACGCGCACGTTGCGGGTGCCAAGGCGCGCGCAGCGCTCGCCGAGTACGTCGAGTTCGTGCAGGTCGGCGGCGAAGTCGCCGGTGACGGGGCGGCCCCAGTTGGCGATCCTGGAGTCCACGCAGGTGACCGTGAGGTCGGCGGCGGCCAGCCGGTCGACCAGTCGGTCGAAGGCGGCGTCGTCGAGGTCGGCGACGGCCGTGCCGTCCACGTTGCGCAGCTCGATGTGGCCCCAGCCGAGGGTGGTGAGTGCGGTGATCTGCTCGTCGAGCGAGGCGCCCGCCTCGTCGCCGATGCCGCACAGCACGATCCCCGGCGGGAGCGCGGACCCCGCGCTGGCCCCGGTGGCGTCAACCGACATGGATGCTCCCGTTCTTCTCTGACGTGACCTGCTCGTCCGCCGGCCTGGCCGCGGGCACCGCCGCACGGCCGGCCGGCGCCGCCGCCGTGCCCTGCTCGGCCGCTGCGGCGTGCTGCTTGGCGCTCTCCAGGACCTCCACGACCTGCGCCTGGAGTTCGAAGGCCGCGGTGAAGTCGGTGTGTGCGGCGAAGCCCCGGTAGGTGTCGAGGAGGCAGGCGTCCAGGGCGTCGTCCTGGAAGACCTCGTGTTCCTCGGGCAGCCCGATGGGGGTCACGCGCAACTGGGCGTAGTTGTCGTCACCGCTGATCGGATAGTGCCCTTCGGCCCGGCCGGCGTCGAAGTCGAGCACGATGCTGCGCTCCCGGACGGGCGCGACCAGGTCGGAGACGATACGCGTGGTGGCGCCCGCGGTGTGGGCCAGGGTCAGTTCGGCGGTGCCCATCTTGGGCACCACGCGCTCCCCTGAGCTGGCGTCGCTCCAGGTGGCGTCGGTGACCTGGCCGCCGCCGGCGAGTTGCAGCACGACGCCGACGGAGTGCGGCAGCTCCACGTCGAAGGCGGTGGGGTGGCTCGGGGTGCTGAGCGAGCGGCGCAGCCTGGGCTTGCGCTGGTGGACGGTGATGCGGCGGAGTTGGCCGAGCCGGCCGGAGGCCACGGTGCGGCGCAGCCGTTCGGTGAGCGTGCTGTGCAGCCAGGGCGCGACGACGGCGAGCCGCAGCCCGTACGCGTCCCGTACGGCGCGGATGTCGTCGACGGCCGCGCTGTCCACCCCGAGCGGCTTCTCCACCAGGAACTGGGTGAAGCCCAGTTCGGCGAGGTCGCGCAGCACCTCGGCGCGCTGGCCAGGGGGCGTGCAGAGGTGGACGACGGTGTGCTTCGGGTCGAGTGCGGCGCGCGCCTGCGCGGGCGTGGCGACCACGGTGAGCCCGGGGACCTGCTGGCCGTCGGGCAGCGGCACCAGGTCGTAGCCGAGCGGTGGGGCGGGCGCGAAGACGGCGGCGGGAGCAGCGTGGTCACTACCGGCACCGGCGTCCTGTCGCAGACGGCGGAGCACCGGCAGATGCAGCTCTCGTCCTGACCGTCCCAGCCCGACGAGCAGTGTGTGCAGCACCGCGAACTCCTCAAGGATGCGTAGCGGGGCGACCACCGTACGGGAGGCGTGAGCTGCGAGTCCTTAGCAGATAACTGCCTGGAATAGCGTCAATCGCACACTCTCTTGTCATGGCAGGGTCTTGCTCGCCTTTCTAGCCTGAGCCCCACACAAGGCTGGGCGTGGGCGGCAGCGGCACGAGGTCCACGGAGGATACGAGGTCCACGGAGGGCGAGAGACACCATGAGCGTGACCGACCAGGAGCCGAAGAAGTACGTCTTCGACCCCACCTGGGACCAGGAGACGGAGCGGCTGCGCGCCAACGAGGCCCTCTGGGACTCGGGCACCATCGAGCGATTGGAGCGTCTGGGGGTGTCCGCCGGCTGGCACGCGCTGGAGGTGGGCGCCGGTTCCGGGTCCATCGCGAGCTGGCTCGGCGACCGGGTCGGGCCGACCGGCCGGGTGCTCGCCGCCGACCTGGAGACGGGCCGGCTCGCGGGTCTGCGGGCCCCGCACGTGGAGGTGACCAGGCTCGACATCCGTACCGAGGAGCTGCCGGCCAACTCCTTCGACCTGGTCCACTCGCGGATGGTGGTGCAGCACCTCCAGGACCGGCCGGCCGCGATCGCCAACATGATCCGGGCGCTCAAGCCGGGCGGCTGGCTCTTCCTTGAGGACACCGATTCGCTGCCGCTGTTCCGCAGCGCCACCTCGGAGGACTTCCTCCAGGACGTACGGGCCGCCGGGTACGGGCTGATGCGCCGCTCGGGCCACGAACCGCGCGGCGGCCACTTCGACCTCCAGGCGATGCTCGCCACGGAGCTCGAAGAGGTCTCGGCCGAGGGCCGGGCGGTCATGGTGCAGGGCGGCTCCTTCCAGGCCCGGCACTACCAGCTCTGGCTGGAGTTCATGAAGCCGCAGATCGTCGCCGAGGGCGAGGTGTCGGCGGAGCGGGTGGACGAGGCGCTGGCCGAGATGGGCGACCCGGCCCACCACTGGCTGACCCAGGTCCTGATCTCCAGCTACGGCCGCAAGCCCCGCTAGCGCGCCGGGCGGGTTGCCGCCGCCGGCCGGGTGTTGGTGGCGGCTGCTGACGGCTGGCTGTCGCCGGTTGCTTCGGCTGTTGCCGGTGGCGTTGCTGCCGGTGGCGGTTGGTGGCCGCGGTCCGTCGCTCCCGCCAAGGGGTCGCGGTGGTCGTACGCGCAAGGGGTCGTACGCGGCGGTGACCGTGCCCGGCAGCGCTCGCACACAGCAGTAACGGTTGTTCCCAGCAGTAACGGTTGTTCTCGGCGGGCTCCCTGGCCCCACGGTTCGCAGGGGGCCGCTCCCACCACGCGCGGTCGGCCGCCGGCCACGGCGGGGGCGGCGCCCGGGCCCGCGCTCCGTGGGGGCGCGGCGCCAGCCGGACCACGCACAAACCCATGGGCGCCCGGCGCGCCCGGGCGTACCGCGGCAGCCTTCGCATTCGCCGGGAGCAACGCGCGCCGGGCTCCGATCCCGCACCACGGCTCGTGCCCCGGCACGTGCCCGCACCCGCCCCATGGGCCTCACCCGGCCCGGTAAGGCTCCGCAACACCGCACCACCGCAAGGCGCTTGACCCGCACCACCGGAGGACCCGTCGGAACGGCCGGTCCGTGCCACGGCCCGCGACGCCGTGCCGCGGCCGGCCGGCCGAGACCGCCGGGCACCAATTCCCGCCGGCGTGCCCCGCACGCTCCTAGCACCCGGGAAGTCACACCCACCACAGCGCAAAGCATCCATCACAGAAGGCAGCATCTGTATGTCGCTGAACATCGCCGCGTCGCCGGACACCAAAGACCGCTTGAACGCGTACGTCAAGCTCGGCAAGCTCTCGTTCTACGACTACTACCTCAGCGCCTTCATCGTGCTGGCCGCGCTGCCGGGCGCGCAGACCTGGGACGGCACCACCCTCGCCGTACTGCTGCTGTACGTCGCCGGCTACCTCGGGGTGGTCGCCGCCACCGTGGCGCTGGACGACGTGACGGGCATCAAGGACGGCAGCGACGCGCGCAACTACACGCCGGAGACCGGCCAGTTGCGCGACCTGTCCCGCAAGCCCCTGCTCAGCGGCGCGCTGACGGTGCGGCAGGCGGAGCTATTCGGCTGGGGCGCGATGGCCTGGGGCGCCCTGTTGTGGTCCGTGGTCTTCGTGATCGCACCGGAGAGCTCGCTGTGGGTGGGCCTGCTGATGGTGGCGGTGCTCGTCACCAACGTGCAGTACTCGTACGGCCTGAAGATCAGCTACAACTTCGGCCAGGAGGTCATCCTGGTCACCCCCGGCCTCGCGGTCCTCATCCCGTACGTGCTGCTGACCGGCGAGGCGACCGGCCTGGTCATCCTGGAGTCGGTGCTGTTCGGCCTGTGGAGCCTGCTGGTCTCCATCTACTCCAACATGAACGACGTGGAGGGCGACCGGCTGGCCGGCCGCCGCAACCTGGCCACGCTGACCACGGCGTCCGCCTACCGGAAGATCATCGTCGCGACGCACCTGCTGGAGCCGGTCGCGGTGGCGATCGCCATCGCGGTCGGCGCGGTGCCGGCGTGGTTCGCGGCGCTGCTGCTGCCGCTGTGGGTGCTGCGCGTCCAGCAGGCGCGCGCGGGCGTGGGCCAGGGCAACCTGCTCCAGGCCCGGATGCTCGGCATCAAGCTGCACCGCTGGGGCGTCCCGGTCCTGCTGCTGGCCAACGTGCTGGCGCTGCACGTCTGACGTCCGCCCGGCCTGCGCGGCCCCGCGCCGCCCGCAGCCGGCTCGTCCGCGGGGCCCCCCCCCCCCCCCCGCGCCCGGGGCCCCCCCGGGGGGGCCCCCCGCCGCCCCCGGGGCGGGGCCGGGGGGGGGGTTCGGCCCGCCCCCCCCCGCGGCCCCGCGGGCCGCCGGCGC
>NZ_JBEHZD010000281.1:0-9958 GCF_040240285.1 Streptomyces sp. HSW2009
GTGGCAGCAGGCAGGGCGGGCCGGGGGCGGGCGGGGGGGCCGGCGGGGCCGGGGGGGGGGGCGCCGCCCCCCCCCCGCGCCCGGCCCCCAGCATCCAGGTGCCGGCCCACTCGCGCCCACAGCCACGCCCGCTCCAGGCCCGCAGCCCCATCACCACACGCCCCAGCCCCAACCCATCCGGCGCCTGCCAGAAATCGCAGGTCAGAGGGTGTTCAGCGAGGGGCCCAACGAATGCTGCGGGAAGGAAGGCGCGGGCCGGGGTGGGGCGAGGCTGGGCCGTTCCGGTTAAGCTGGGGGCCGTCGCGTAAATTTAGCGACAAAATTACAGGGCGCGCCGGGAAGTCTGGTCGGCATACACCACAGGTGTATCCACCGTCCGTCCCGCCCCCGGAGGTCAGCCCGTCGTGGCCGCACCCAGCAAGCGTACGTTCCTTGGAAGACTGTCCCTGCCGGAGCGCAACTACGTTGCGGAAGCGCTCCGTACGGAGACGGTCGGCGGGGTGTTGTTGCTCGTCGCGGCCATCTCGGCCCTGCTGCTCGTCAATACGCCACTCGGCGACACCTACGACGACGTCAAGAACTTCTCCTTCGGCCCTGACTCGCTCCACCTGCACCTCAGCGTCGGCGCCTGGGCCCAGGACGGGCTGCTCACCATCTTCTTCTTCGTGGCCGGCATCGAGCTCAAGCGCGAGCTGGTCTCGGGTGAGTTGCGCGACCCGAAAGCCGCCGCGCTGCCGGTCATCGCGGCCGTGTGCGGCATGGCGGTGCCCGCCCTCGTCTACACCGCGATCTCGCTGAGCGGCGGCGGCAGCCTGGCCGGTTGGGCGGTGCCGACGGCGACCGACATCGCGTTCGCCCTCGCCGTACTGGCCGTCATCGGTACCGCGCTGCCCGCCGCGCTGCGCGCGTTCCTGCTGACGCTCGCGGTCGTCGACGACCTCTTCGCGATCCTGATCATCGCGATCTTCTTCACGACGGACATCAACGTCATGGCGCTGGTGCTGTCGTTCGTCGGGCTCGCGCTGTTCTGGGGGTTGCTGCGGCTGGGCGTGCGCGGCTGGTACGTGTACGTGCCGCTGGCCGTGGTGATCTGGGCGTTGATGCACGCGAGCGGGGTGCACGCCACGGTCGCCGGGGTGGCCATGGGGCTGATGTTGCGGTGCACCGTGCGGGAGGGTGAGAAGCACTCCCCCGCCGAGCACATCGAGCACCTGGTGCGCCCGCTGTCGGCGGGGCTCGCGGTGCCGCTGTTTGCGCTGTTCGCGGCCGGGGTGTCCATCTCCGGCGGGGCGGTCGCCGACGTGTTCACCAAACCGGAGACACTGGGCGTGGTGCTCGGCCTGGTGGTCGGCAAGGCCATAGGGGTGTTCGGCGGTTCGTGGCTGGCCGCCAGGTTCACCAAGGCGGAGCTCAACGAGGAGCTGGCCTGGGCCGACGTACTCGCCGTGGCCTCGCTCGCGGGCATCGGCTTCACCGTCTCGCTGCTGATCGGCGAGTTGGCCTTCCCCGACGACCCGCTGCTGGCCGACGAGGTGAAGGCCGCCGTCCTGATCGGCTCGGTGCTCGCCGCGGTCGGCGCGAGTGTCCTGCTCAAGCTGCGCAACAACAAGTACAAGAAGTTGTACGACGCGGAGGAACTCGACGAGGACGAGGACGGCATTCCCGACGTCTACGAGCAGGACCAGCCCGAATACCACCTGCGGATGGCCGCGATCTACGAGCGGAAGGCCGCTGAGCACCGCAGACTGGCGGAAGTCGCCACTTCATCGCAGAGCACCGACAGCGACGGTCCGGCATGATCTAAGTGGCTTCAGACCCGCGGCAGGCTGGTAGAAGCTCCGAAGCACGTCCGTACGCGGCCCCCGCGGGCCAGCAGAGAAGAAGACACGAGGGAGACAGGCGATGAGCGCAGCCGACGAGGGCGAGAACCGTAGCCTCGGACAACTGGTGTCCACGGCCACCAGCGAGCTGTCCGCGTTGGTCCACGACGAGATCGCGCTGGCCAAGGCCGAGATCCGGCAGGACGTCAAGCGCGTCGTGATGGGCAGCACCGCGGGGATCGTGGCCGGTGTGCTGCTGCTCTTCTCGCTGCCGGTGCTGAGCTTCGCCCTCGCCTATGGGTTCCACGCCTGGACCGACCTCGGTCTGGCCTGGTGCTTCCTGATCGTCGGCGGCATCTACTGGCTGCTCGCGCTGACGCTCGGTCTGCTGGCGCTGGCCAAGTTCAAGAAGGTCAAGCCGCCGCAGAAGTCGATCTCGTCGGCGAAGGAGACGGCCGCCGTGCTGGGCAACGTCAAGCCTCACCCGCGCGCGCCGGGCGAGGCCGTCCCCGCCGGTGCCCACGTTGTGTCACGCTCGACTGCATGACGGCTCCCGAACCCCCTGCTCGGCTCGCGTCCGTCGTACGTCCCGACGGTCCCTGGACCCATCGGGACGTCGCAGCGAACGGTGCCAGGTTCCACATCGCCGAGATGGGCGAGGGGCCGCTGGTCCTGCTGTTGCACGGCTTTCCGCAGTTCTGGTGGGCGTGGCGGCACCAGTTGCCCCGGCTGGCGGAGGCCGGGTTCCGCGCCGTGGCGATGGACCTACGGGGCGTCGGCGGCAGTGACCGCACGCCGCGCGGCTACGACCCCGCCAACCTCGCACTCGACGTCACCGGTGTCATCCGCTCGCTCGGCGAACCGGACGCCGCCGTCGTCGGGCACGACCTCGGCGGCTATCTGGCGTGGACGGCCGCGGTGAGGCGGCCGAAGCTGGTGCGACGGCTGGTGGTGTGCTCCATGCCCCATCCGCGGCGCTGGCGCTCGGCCATGCTCCGGGACGTCAAACAGAGCCGGGCCAGTAGCCACGTGTGGAGCTTCCAGCGCCCCTGGCTGCCGGAGCGACAACTGGTCGCCGGCGATGCGGAACTGGTCGGGCGGCTGATCAAGGACTGGTCGGGGCCGCGGCTGCCGGAGGTCGAGGACGTGGACGTCTACCGGCGGGCGATGAGCATCCCCTCGACGGCGCACTGTTCGATCGAGCCCTACCGGTGGCTGGTGCGCTCGCTGGCCCGCCCCGACGGGGCGCAGTTCTACCGGCGGATGAAGCGCCCGATCCGGGTGCCGACCCTGCATCTGCACGGCTCGCTCGACCCGGTGGCCCGGGTGCGCAGCGCGGCGGGTTCGGGGGAGTACGTCGAGGCCCCGTACCGCTGGCGGCTCTTCGACGGGCTCGGCCACTTCCCGCCCGAGGAGGACCCGATGGCGTTCTCCGCCGAGCTGATCAACTGGTTGCAGGACCCCGAGCCCGACCGCTGACGCGACCGGTCCGCCGCCCCGCCGCGCGGGCGTGCGCGGGCGGGTTCGTACGGGGCGGTGGCGGGGCATACGCTCCGCCACGAGCGCAGGCCCGAGCGCAGGCCCGAGCGCAGGCCCGAGCGCAGGCCCGAGCGCGGGTCCGAGCGCCGGTTGGTGGGCGCGGCGGCGCGACGGGGGCCTGACGGGTTTGCGGATCGGAGGGTCCGCCGCAGCGGAGATGCCCAAGAGGGGTATGCGAGGCGAGCGCACCAGGTAGCGTTTCCGTGCGCCGTTCGGGTTGCCGAAGCGCTGGTGTGCGCCGGCGCACTCTCCGCTCCCGGCCCCCGGTCGGGCACCGCGGCAGGGCCGTGGCCAGCGGCTTCCACTTGCCGCTCGCATAGGCCAATTGACGGACCCGCAGGTGATTACCGACCTTGGGCCAGGGGCAGAGTCCGGGGTATGGGCTGGACGCACGACTACCGTGACGCAGCGAACGACCGCGGCCCCGATGCCGCGCTGACCGTCTCCGAGCGAGGTGGCTCCGGACACGCACCGGGGCACGACCCTCATATCGGCATTCCCCGCATCATTCGACGCCGCGCCCGCTGGGTGTCGGCGCGATTGCGCCATCCACGTAGCCGCTAACACCTCCGGCACCCGGCCCGCCCGTCCCGGCGCGCGGTGACCTCCGCGGCCCGCTCCCCCGCACCCCTTGCCGCCCGGCGCACGCCTCGCGGCGCGCATGCAGCGGGGGTTGCGCTGCCTACGGGGCCGGGCTGTGGGCGTACGGGGCGTATGTCGGTGTGCATCTGCGTGCGTCTGTGTATATCTGCGTACGCCACCGTGCACGGCTGCGTGTGGCGCGGCGGGCTGATGGGGCGTAGGGGCCGTACGGGGCTGGTTGCTGCCGTGGCTCGCGTGTGTCGGGCCTCGCGTGCTGGGGCTCGTGTGCCGTCGTACGGGGGTTGCTCGGCCGGGTCTTGGAGGGCGGTGCGGCTCTCCCGCGGGGTCCTGCTCCGTGCGAGCGGTGCGGACGTCGTACGTCCGGGGGCGGGGGGCGGGGTGTCTGGGCCGGGGTCGTACGCGACCGCGCCGTACGACCGATTCCGGGGGCGGGCCCCGTACCCATGAAGAGTCCTGAAGGTCCGGCGACATCTGCCCTGGGCCGGCAGCGCGTGGCTGGGCCGGGGCCGTACGCCGAGGTCGGGACCCGTACTCCGGAAAGCTCCGCGCCGTATGCCGTACGGCCAGCATCCCGGGGTCGGGGGCCGGGCTTCGTGCTCCGTGCTCCGGAAAGACCCTCGTCCTGCGCCCCCGCCCCCGCTCGTCCGCTACATCGCGCAGCCCTGTGTGTCCGCCTGGGTGGTGGCCGTGCGGCCCTCCTTGATGTTCTGCTGCACCTCGCTCGCGGTCAGTGCGTAGCCGGTGTTCGCGTCGTCCAGGGAGCGGGCGAAGACGACGCCGTAGACGCGGCCCTCGGGGGTGAGCAGCGGGCCGCCGGAGTTGCCCTGGCGGACGGTGGTGTAGAGGGAGTAGACATCGCGGCGGACGGTGCCGCGGTGGTAGATGTCCGGGCCGTTGGCCTCGATACGGCCGCGTACGCGGGCGGCGCGCACATCGAAGTCGCCGTTCTCCGGGAAGCCCGCCACGATCGCGCCGTCGCCGCTGCCCGCGTCGCCCTCGGCGAACCGGAGCGCGGGCGCGCGCAGCGCGGGGACGTCGAGCACGGCGATGTCGCGCTTCCAGTCGTAGAGGACGACCTCCGCGTCGTACAGCCGGCCCTCGCCGCCGACCTGCACCGTCGGCTCGTCGACGCCGCCGACGACATGGGCGTTGGTCATCACGCGGTGCGGCGCGTAGACGAAGCCGGTGCCTTCGAGGACCTTGCCGCAGCCGGACGCGGTGCCCACCACCTTGACGATGCTGCGGCGCGCCTGGTCGACGACCGGGCTGTGCGCGAGCTTCAGGTCGGGGGCCGGTACGGAGGTGATCGGCTCCTCCGCGAAGGGCGCGAAGACCTGCGGGAACCGGTTCTCCGCGAGGACCGAGCTGAAGTCGGTGAACCAGGTGTTGGCCTCCTCGGGGACCACCCGGGCCACCCCGAGCAGCACCTTGGAGTTGCGGACCTCCTTGCCCAGCGTGGGCAGCGAGGTGCCGGCGATGGCGGACCCGATCAGCCAGGCGACCAGCAGCATCGCCACCACGTTGACCAGGGCGCCGCCGGTGGCGTCGATGGCGCGCGCGGGCTGCCAGGTGATGTGGCGGCGCAGCTTGTTGCCCAGGTGGGTGGTGCACGCCTGCCCGACGCTGGCGCACAGGATCACGATCACGACGGCCGAGAGCGCGCCGAAGGAACCGGGCGCGGCGTTGTCGGTCGCCTGGTCCCAGATCACCGGGAGCAGGTAGACGGCGACCAGGCCGCCGCCGAGGAACCCGGTCACCGACAACACGCCGACGACGAAGCCCTGGCGGTAGCCCACGACGGCGAACCAGGCGGCGGCGACCAGCAGCAGGATGTCCAGCACGTTCACGGAGCCACCGTCTCACGCACGCCAGTCCAACGGGACGTGCCGGTCCCGGTCCCACGGCCGTTCCCAGCCGGCGAAGTGCAGGATGCGGTCGATCACTCCGGCGGTGAAACCCCAGACCAGAGCGCCGCCGACGAGGAAGGCGGGGCCGCGGTGGCCGCGCGGGGGGAGCGCCAGGGCCCGGTGGGCGGGGTCCGTCAACTCCGCCACCGGGACCGTGAACACCCGCGCCGTCTCGGCCGGGTCGACCGGCGCGACCGGGCTCGGGCTGCGCCACCAGCCGAGGACCGGCGTCACCACGAACTCGCTCACCGGGATGTACAGCCGGGGCAGCACGCCGAAGAGTTGCACGCCGGACGGGTCGAGTCCGGTTTCCTCCTCCGCCTCGCGCAACGCGGCGCGCAGCGGACCGTCGCCCGCCGGGTCGCCGTCCTCGGGGTCGAGCGCGCCGCCGGGGAAGGAGGGCTGCCCCGCGTGCGAGCGCAGCGTGCCGGCGCGTTCCATGAGGAGCAGTTCGGGGCCGCCGGGGCCGCCGAAGCCACCGGGGCTGTTGGGACCGTTGGGGGCCGAAGCGGGGCCGCCCGCAGGCGAGTGGCCCGCAGTCGTGGGGCCGGGGCCCGGTGCGGCGCCGGCCGATCCCGCGTGGGCGGTGGGGCCGGCGTGGCCGGGGCGGGGCTCGTACGGCGGGGCGTCGGCGTCGGTCGGCGCGTGGCCCGCGGTGGGCGGGGCGTCGCCGGTTCGTACGGAGCGGCCGGGACGTACGGCGTCCGCTGCGCGTGCGCCGGCTCGCGCGGGCTCTCCGGTCTGCGCCGCCGCCCCCTCGCCGAACAGGACCAATACGGCCGACTGCCGGCCCGAGCCGTTCTTCGGCGGCAGGAAGCGGCTGAGCTGGTGCGGCTCTATGGTGCGGGCCGCTTCGGCGACCGGGCGCAGCCAGTCCGGCAGGCCCTGTTCGGTGACGTGGACCGCCGGCGCGCCGCCGGCGCCCTTGCCGCCCGCCGCACGCCCCACGCCCGCGCCGTACGCCAGCCGGGCGCCGTCTGCGGCGGGCTGTGGCGGCGCGGGGCGGGTGGGGTCGGGCCCGGCGCCCGGGTGGTGCGCAGAGCCGTGCGGCGCGCCGTGGGATGCGGTGTTCATCGCGCCGTTTTCCGCACCGCTCGCGGCGCCATTCCCTGCATCGGTCGCGGCGCCGGTTGCGGCACGGTGCGCGAAGCCGTTCCCCACACCACTCGACGCGCTGGTTGCGGCACCGTTCGCGGCGCCATTTCCCGCGCTGCTCGCCGCGCCGCTCGCGGAGCCGAATTCCACACCGCTTACTGCGTCGCTCGCGGCACCGGTTGCCGCACCACCAGCCGCGCCAAGAGCGGCACCGCTCGCCCCGCCAGTTGCCGCGCCTCCCGCCCCGCCGTCCGCGGAGCCGAAGGGGGCGCCAGTTTCTGCCCCGCCCGGCCCACCCGACCCTGCGCCGCTACCGGCCGCCGCGCCCACGCCACCGGGCGCTGGGGACGACGCCCGGGGCGACGCCTGGGACGGGGCTTGGGACGGGGCTTGAGGCTCCCCCTCGGACGGCGTACGGGTCGGCGTCCGGAACCCCGCTCGGGGCCCGTCGGCGGCAGCCGACAGCGGGGCGGCAGCGGCGTGCGGCGCGGGCGCGGGGCACGCGCCATACGGGGCGTTGCCGCTGGCCGGCCGGTCGTCCGCCGCCCCACCGCCCGCGACGCCGCCGGAGCCGGTCACGCCGTGCCCAGCGGCTGGGCGGCCTTGCCCGGGAAGTCGGGTGGGGGCTTCAGGCGCTGTCCCGGCTGGCCGCCCATCTCGTACTTGAGCAGCTTCTGCGCCTTCTCCGGGTCGGTCTCGCCCTCCCCGTACGACGGGCAGAGCGGGGCGATCGGGCAGGCGCCGCAGGCGGGTTTGCGGGCGTGGCAGATGCGGCGGCCGTGGAAGATGATGCGATGCGAGAGCATCGTCCAGTCGCTCTTCGGGAAGAGCGCGCAGACCTCGGTCTCCACCTTCTCCGGGTCCTCCTGGGTGGTCCACTTCCAGCGCCGCACCAGCCGGCCGAAGTGGGTGTCGACAGTGACGCCGGGCACTCCGAACGCATTCCCCAAAACGACGTTGGCCGTCTTGCGGCCGACCCCGGGCAGCGTCACCAGGTCATCGAGCCGGCCGGGCACCTCGCCGTCGTAGCGGTCTCGTAGCGCGGCGGAGAGGCCGAGCAGGGACCGCGCCTTGGCCCGGAAGAAGCCGGTCGGTCGGATGAGCTGCTCCAGCGCCTCCGGGTCCGCGGCGGCCATCTCGTCGGGCGTCGGGTAGGCGCGGAAGAGGGCCGGCGTCGTCTGGTTCACCCGCAGGTCGGTGGTCTGCGCCGAGAGCACCGTGGCCACCAGGAGCTGGAACGGGTTCTCGAAGTCGAGCTCGGGGTGGGCGTACGGATAGACCTCGGCCAGTTCGCGGTTGATCCGCCGGGCGCGGCGGACCAGGGCGAGGTGCGATTCGGGCTTGCCCGCTTTCACGGCCTTGGCGGCTTTTGCTACCGAGGTCGAAGACTGTTCGCTCACAGCAGAACCACCTGATGCGGACGGACTCCCCTACCTCCGACGGAGGGCCCGACGGGCCCCTTGCCCTGTGCTCTCACCGGCGTATTGGACACTCGGCCAGCGTAAGGCCAGCCACCGACATCCGCCCCGAGCGCAGGAAAACCACTGCACGATCGGACCCCTGCCGTAGGGTCCTTGATGCCGGTGCGTCAAACTTGTGATTGATCGCACTGTTTTACCGTCCGGCATCATGGGGACGACGGTCCCCTGTGCATGTCGACAAGGAGAGATCTCGTGGACGACGTTCTGCGGCGCGCCCCGCTCTTCGCGGCGCTCGATGACGAGCAGGCCGCTGAGCTGCGCGCCTCCATGGGGGAGGTCACCCTCGCGCGGGGTGACGCGCTCTTCCACGAAGGAGACCCGGGCGACCGCCTGTACGTGGTCACGGACGGCAAGGTGAAGCTCCACCGCACCTCGCCCGACGGCCGCGAGAACATGCTGGCCGTGCTCGGCCCCGGCGAGTTGATCGGCGAGCTGTCGCTGTTCGACCCCGGCCCGCGCACCGCCACGGCGACCGCGCTCACCGAGGTGAAGCTGCTCGGCCTCGGCCACGGCGACCTCCAGCCCTGGCTCAACGCCAGGCCCGAGGTGGCCACGGCGCTGCTGCGCGCGGTGGCGCGCCGGCTGCGCAAGACCAATGACCAGATGTCCGACCTGGTCTTCTCCGATGTCCCCGGCCGCGTGGCCCGGGCCCTCCTGGACCTCTCGCGCCGCTTCGGCGTGCAGTCCGAAGAGGGCATCCACGTCGTCCACGACCTCACGCAGGAGGAGCTGGCCCAACTCGTCGGCGCCTCCCGGGAGACCGTCAACAAGGCCCTCGCCGACTTCGCCGGCCGCGGCTGGCTGCGGCTTGAGGCCCGTGCGGTGATCCTGCTCGACGTGGAGCGGCTGGCCAAGCGGAGCCGCTGAACGAGTTTCGCCACGGGCGGCCCGGCCGAGTACGGCACCGGGCCGCCCGATGCGTTGGCGTTGTCTGGGCCGGCTGATGCGTTGGCCGCGCCGGGTCGCCTCACGCGTTCGCACGCCGGAGCGATCAGAACCTCCGCCCTGCCTGGGCCGTCCGATGCGTTGGCGGCACCCGGGCCGACTGACGCGTGCACCGCACCGGGCCACCTCACACGTTCGCACGCCGAACCGATCGAAACCTCCGCCCCCTGGGCCGCTCGCCCCGCGCCACTCGCCCACCTGGGTCGCCCGCCCCGCCGTTCGCCTGTCGCGTCCTTCCCGCGCGGGACGTTCGCGGCTGGGACGTTCGGGCCGTTCTCGTACGGGGGCCGAGCCCGTGCCGATCCCGTACGCGGGCCCAACCCCTATCGACGCCCTACACCGCCGATCCCGTACGCGGCCAACCTCGTACGCGCGCCAAGCCCGCGCCAAACCCGTACCGCCCCCGTCGCCCCCCAACCACGCACGCCCCGGACGCCTCGCCGCGCTCGCGCACCCCTGCCCGCCCCCATTGCTTGAGCCCATCACCGGGCCGGCCGAGCGACGGCCCGTGCCCTGGCGCCGGGCGCGGCGTGGCGGGTGCGCTGGCCCAGGCCGCCCCCCCCCGCCC
>NZ_JBEHZD010000282.1:0-9948 GCF_040240285.1 Streptomyces sp. HSW2009
CCCCCCCCCCCCCCCGCCCCCCCCCCCCCCCCCCCCCCCCCCCCCCCCGGGGGGGGGGGGGGGGGCCCCCGCCGGGGGGGGGGCCGGGCGGCCGGCGCCCCGGGGCCCCCCCCCCGCTGCCGCGCCGGGCCGGCAGGGCACGGGCCTGGAGCACGCTCAGGGCGGCGAAGATGACGGCCGCCACCGTGCACACGGCCCGGAAGTCGGCGGTCAGCAGTGCGAGGCCGACCACCGGGCCGACCAGCATGCCGCCCTGGTAGTACACGTTGAAGGTGGCGAAGGCGTCCACCCGGCGCTCGCCGGCCTCCGCCGCCAGGTAGGCGCGTACCGCAGGGTTGAACAGCGCGCCGGCGAACCCGGTGGCCGCCGATGCGACGATCAGCGCGGGCAGGCTGTCCACCCAGCCCAGCAGGGCGAACCCGGCGGTGCGCAGCACACAGCCGGTGAGGATCGGCAGCTTGTAGCCGAGCCGGTCGGCGAGGGTGCCACCGATGAGGAACATGCCCTGCTGGGACAGGTTGCGCACGCCGAGCACCAGGCCGACCGCCCAGGCGGCGAGGCCCACCTCGCCCGCCAGATGGGCGGCGAGATAGGGCATCAGCATGTAGAAGCCCAGATTGATGGCGAACTGATTGACCATAAGGAGTCGGGCCGCCGGGCTGAACGAGCGGGTCCGTGCGAGCAGGTCGGTCATCGGCCGGCCCCCGCCGGATGGTCGAGCCGCTCCTCACCCGGGCGGGCGGGGAGCGGGCGGGTGACGGTGGTGCAGCGGGTCCAGTGGGTGACCACCGCCTGGGAGGGGTGGCCGATCTCCTCGGGCGCGTCGGCCGGTTCGTGGCCGAGCAGCCGGTGGGTGCGGCAGTACGCGTCGTCGAAGACGGTGGAGACGTAGCGGTGCGGCCCGTCGGGGAAGACCGCCGCGATGCGCTCCTCGGCCGGGTGGGTACGGGCCAGATAGCGGGCGACCAGCGCGACCGCCCCCACGCTCCAGCCCCCGGTGGCGTACCGGGTGCGGGCCAGGGCGCGGGCGGCCCACACGGCCTCGGGGGCGGCGACCCAGTGGACCTCGTCGAACAACTCGTAGGCCACGTTGCGCGGATAGATCGACGAGCCCAGGCCGCGCATCAGGCGGGTGCCCGACGGCTGGCCGAAGATGGTGGAGGCGCAGGTGTCCACGCCGACCACGCGCAGGGTGGGAAAGAAGGTGCGCAGCACCCGGCCGATGCCGGCGGAGTGGCCGCCGGTGCCGACCGAGACGACCAGGGTGTCGATGCGGCCGAGTTGGGCGACGAGTTCATGGGCCAGTGGTCGGTAGGCGGCCACGTTGTCGGGGTTGTGGTACTGGTCGGGGCACCAGGCGCCCGGGTCGGCGGCGAGGAGTTCGGCCACCGCGTCGCGGCGGGCCTGCTGCCAGCCGCCGTGCGGGTGCGGCACGGTGACGGTGTGCACCTCGGCGCCGTACGCCCGCAGCAACCCGGCGACCTGCGCCTCCATGCCGGGGTCGGTGACCACCGAGACCGGATGGCCGTAGGCGATGCCGGCGAGCGCGAGGCCGAGGCCGAGGGTGCCCGAGGTGGACTCCACGATCCGGGCGCCGGGCAGCAGCGCGCCCCGCTCCCGGGCGGCGGCCACCATGTACAGCGCGGTGCGGTCCTTGATGCCGCCGGGATTGTGGCCTTCGAGCTTGGCCCAGAAGCCGCGGCGATCGGTGGTGAAGGGCTCGCCGACCCACAGCACGGGGGTGTCTCCGACCAGCGCGGCCGGGGTCGCGGCGGACCGCGCCGATGCGGCGAGTAGCTGGGCGGGGGAGACGGGAGTCGGGTCGAGGAGGACGGAGGAGGGGTGGGGGAGGTTCATCGATGACGGCTCTCCCACCGCTGGCCGGCGTGCGGACAGCGGTGCAACTGGGGGGTGGGGGACACGACGACGCCCACCGGCCGGCCGCGCACAAGAAGCGCCATGCGGTCGGGGTGGGCGTGGGTCGGGTCAGTTCCGCCAGATCTGGAGGAGCGCCCGCGGGCTCGTGCCGGGGCGGGGCCCCGCGGTGAGGGGCGGGGCGCGGCCTGGTTCGGCCAGCACGAACGCGGCGGGGTCGAGCGGGGCCGGCGCGGGCAGCGGCACCTTGGTGCTATCCGGCTGCGGCAGCGCCGGGGCGTCGATCCCGGCGCACTCCTGCGCCTGGTGGCGATGGCCGCACGAGCCGGGCGCTGCGCGCTCGGGCAGTGCGGCGGGGGCAGCCGCCGGCGTGCTGGAGGAGAGCGCCGCTGGGGTGAGCGCCGATGCGTCCACCCGGCCGGGCCCGCTGGAGAGCGGCCCGTGAGCGCAGCCCGGGACGTGCGCCAGCACGGCCAGCAGTAGCACGCACCACAGGGGGCGCACCGCCGTCCGCCGCATCGGCCGCCCGTCGATCACCACCAGCACACGGTAGCGGAAGGACTACGTTCGGTTTGCGTCAGAATCGGGGCGGCGGCACGGCCGTCCTCTGGGGGGATATCGGGCGACATGGCCCGTCCGTGGTGGCCCGTTCGACCGGGGATGGGAGTGTGTCAGGGGTGGCCAGTCCGCCACCTGATCCGCCGCTCGGTCCGCCCTTCGGCCGGGCGCCCGGCCCGGACGTTCGGCTGGGGCGTTCGGTCGGTTGGCGGGGCGGCTTCGTGAAGGGCGAACGGTTCGAGCCGGGTCGGCCGCGGGCGGCAGCGGACCATCCGGGGCGGCCGGCGACGTGCCCGCCCTGCGGCGGGTGGCCTCGCCCGCCGCAGGGCTAGTGCACCCGCCCGTAGCTGACGCGCTTGCTCCAGATGCGCTCAAGACGCACCACGGTGCCGGTCTTGGGCGCGTGCCAGATGCGGCCGTGGCCGGCGTAGATGCCCACGTGGTAGACGGACCTCGCGGACCGCCCGGACCGGAAGAAGACCAGGTCGCCGCGGGTGCGGGTGGTGGTGGGGACGCGTCTGACCTTGTTGTACTGCGCGGCGGCGGTACGCGGCAGCTTCTTGCCCGCCCGCTTGAACGCGTACAGGGTCAGCCCCGAACAGTCGAAGCGGTGCGGTCCGGTGGCGCCCCACTTGTACGGGGAGCCCTTCTTGGAGGCCGCGACGTGCAGTGCCTTCACCCCGGTGGAGGCGGCTTCGGCCGACGGCGTCCACGGGGCCAACAGGCTCGTACCGACCGCGGCGGCGGTCAGCGCCGAGACGGTGCCGAGCCGGGAGAGGAGGGGCGGGACCGTGACTCCTGTGCGCGTAGCCATGCGCAACCCTTCGCCAGCCGCCGGTGGAGGAGCCGGAGTTGCGGAGCCCGGCCCGCCGGGGCGGCCCGGGTCTACCTCCACTCCCGCCGGAGCGCAACCGTCGACCAGGTGCCCGGCGCGGTGGCGGGATCAGGCGCCCGCCCGGGCCGCCCCGTCGCTGTCGGCGGGGGCTTGTCGTCCCAGATCGTCACGCACGGCATGGGCGATTCCGAGCTGAAACGACGCTATGTGAACCTCGTCACATATGCGCCATTGTGGTGCTTCGTCAGATCGGCGGAGCCGGCCGCGCCCCGCTGCCGACGCGTGGACCGCGCGCGGAACGCGGCGCGGAACGGGGCCGGCGGGGGCCGGCACGGACCCGAGGTGCGGGCGGCGCGCAACTCGGGGCGTCGGCCGGCGAGCCCGCGCGCTAGGCCGAACGGGGGAGCCCAAGTGGGGCACGGCGGCGCGCTCCGGTGGCGCGCCCGCCGCCGATCAGGGTGCGGGCTCCGACGGCACCGTGACGCGCGCCGTGCGCCGCTCGCCGTCCAGTACCCGCAGCGCCCGGGTCAACGTGGCGGCGTGCACGGCGCTCTCGCCCCGCTCGTGCATCAGCGTCAGCGCGTCCCGCAACGCGTCGGCCCGGGACGCCAGGGCCTGCGCGGCCCGCAGCGCGCCGTAGGTGTCATGGCCGTGGACCGGGTTGATCCGACCCAGCAGGTCCACGACCGCCAGATAGCCGTCGACGAAGTCCGCCTCGGCGCGGGTCAGTGCGGGCAGCGGTGGCAGCGGAGGTGGCAGCACCGCGGGTCACCGCAGGCCGAGCGGAACGGCGGTGCGCTTGCGGCTGCGGGTGAGCCGGTCCACGATCCCGTACTCCAGCGCGCCCTGGGCGTCGAAGATCTTGTCGCGCTCGATGTCGTTGCGCACCCGCTCGACGGGCTGGCCGGTGTGCTCGGCCAGCATCCGCTCCAGCAGGTCCCGGGTGCGCAGGATCTCCTCGGCCTGCACCTGGAGGTCGGAGGTCTCGCCGCGGACCGGCTCGTGCAGCGACGGCTGGTGGATCAGCACCCGAGCCCCGGGCAGCGCGAGCCGCTTGCCCGGCGTCCCCGCCGCCAGCAGCACGGCGGCGGCCGACGCGGCCTGCCCCAGACACACCGTCTCGATGTCGCAGGTGACGAAGCGCATCGTGTCGTAGATGGCGGTCATCGCCGTGAACGAGCCGCCGGGGGAGTTGATGTAGAGCGAGATGTCCTGGTCGGGCGAGGTGTGCTCCAGGTGCATGAACTGGGCCATCACGTCGTTGGCCGAGGTGTCGTCGATCGGGGTGCCGAGGAAGACGATGCGCTGTTCCAGCAGCTTGGAGTACGGGTCCAGGGTGCGCACGCCGGTGCTGGTGCGCTCGGTGAACTCGGGCAGGACGTAACGGGCGGTGGGTCGTTCCATCGGGCACCTCTCGGCGTGCTGGCGTGCTGGGGGATGGCTGCACGGGCGGCCCATACGTAAAAAATGTACAGGACGTACATCCCGTTAGAATGGGGAGCATGGCCTACGAGATTCCGGTGACGCAAGCCCGGGCAGAGCTCGCGGATCTGATCAACCGTGTGGTGTACGGCGGTGAACGGGTGGTCGTCACACGCCACGGCAAGCCGCTCGTGGCCCTGGTCTCCGCCGCTGACCTGCAACGACTCGAAGAACCCGAGCCGGCGGCCGAGGAGCAGGTGATCAGCACGGTCTCCACGCTGCGCCCGGGGACGTCCGCTGCGGGCGAACGACGTCGCTTCGGCATCGCCGCCGAACACCGCGGCCCGGACGGCGACGGGCGACGGCCCGGCCGCGGGGAATGACGAAGGGGGGGGGGGCCGCGGGGGGGGGGGGGCCGCCCCGCCCGCCGGGGGGGGCCCCCCCCCCCCCCCCCCCCCCCCCCCCCCCCCGCGGGGCGGGGGGGGGGGGGGGGGGGGGGGGGGGGGCCGCCGCCCCCCCCCGGGGGGGGCGCGCCGCCCGGCCCCCCCCCCCGGCGGCCGGCGGGGGGGGGGGGGGGGTGCGGGGGTGGGTCAGGAGCTCAACTCCCACAGTGCGTGGGCGATGGCGTCGCTGTTGTTGTCCAGTGCGGTGTCGTCGACGTTCCTGGTCGTGTCGCACGCGGAGTGGTAGCACGGGTCGAACGGCGCGCCCGGCGTCCCGCCCCACTTCGCCGCCTGCTGCGGGCTCTTGGTGGTCTCGGCGCCGCTGAACAGGCCGCCGACCGGCACGCCCCGGTCCTTGAACGGCGCGTGGTCGGACCGGCCGTCGCCCTCGGTCTCCCGCTCGGTGGCGATGCCCTTGGCCGCGTACCAGTCCTTGAACACCCGCTCCACCTCCGGGTCGTCGTCGTAGACGAAGTAGCCGGGGTTGGGCGAGCCGATCATGTCGAAGTTCAGATACGAGTCGATCTTCGACAGTTCGCCGGAGCCGAGCGCGTTGACGTAGTGCGTGGAGCCGACCATGCCGTACTCCTCCGCGCCCCACCAGGCGAACCTGAGGTGCTTGGTGGGTTTGAGGTCGGCCTTGGCGACGGCGAGCGCCACCTCCAGGATGCCGGCCGAACCCGAGCCGTTGTCGTTGATGCCGGCGCCGCGGCGGACCGAGTCGAGATGGGCGCCGGCCATGACGACCTGGTCGCTCCCGCCCGCGGGCCAGTCGGCGATGAGGTTGTAGCCGGTGGAGCCGTTGTAGTTGAACTCCTGGAGCGAGGTGGTGAATCCGGCCGCGTCCAGCTTGCCCTTGACGTACTCCACTGACGCCCGGTAGCCGGGCTGGCCGTGCGCCCGGTTGCCGCCGTTGCGGTCGGCTATGGACTGGAGGGAGGAGAGGTGGCCCTTGACGGCGGAGACATCGATGTCGGGAGCGGCGACCCGGGTGGGGGTCGAGGTCGCCTGGGCTCCGGTGGCCCCGCTGAGCAGGGCGGCGGCGAGCGCGGTGCAGAGGGCAGTGGCGAGCGTGCTGCGGCGCAGCATCGTCGGTCGATACACGTGGGCTCCGATACGGATGTGGGGGGTGGTGCGGAGCAGGTGATGCGGACACGAGGATTGATGTTTTGCTGTACATCGTCAAGAGCGAGGGCCCGGGCGCGCCTTCCGGGCGGGTCGGGGTGACCCATCGACCGGCCCACCGACTGACCGGGCCCCGCCCCCTCCCGTACGGCCCCGGTCGTCGCTGCGTACGCCGGCGCGCGGTAGGGGGCGGTAGGGGCTGTGGCGCACGCATGCTGCCTGGTAAAGGCCCTGGCGCGCGGGTGTTGCGCCATGCGGGTTACGCCGGGCGCGGGGCGCTGGGTGGACGCCGGTGTGGCCGAGATGGGTCACCCGTCTGGGGCAGCCCATAACGGGACTCATCGTCCGCGTCCGGGTCGGCCCGCCAACTCCGCCCCGCTGGGGGGCCGTCGGTCCTGACGCGCCCGAGTGGGGCGTGCCCCGGCCCATCGCTGCTGGCCGGGCGGCACGGGTCGGAGCGGGCGGCTGTCGCGGGGGTACGCCGTCTGCCTCAGTCCACCATGCAGTTCACGTCTTGGTAAAGAACACTTGTGTGACCTGTTCCGGTGGGTGAAGGAGACGTAAAGATCCTCCTGACCACCCTCACCATTGTGTGAAGGCGACCCAATTAGGGGGAGTGCCTACGTGAAAAGAACTGCGATATTCGGTGCGGCGGGCACCGTGCTGACCGGCGTGCTGATCGCCGGAACCCTGGCCAGCCCGGCGGCCAACGCCGGTGACCGACACGGTCACCACCCCGGTTCCTCCAAGGAGCAGCGCGCCGCCATCGGCGTCAAGATCGCCGCCGCGCGCGCCGCGAAGGCGGGCGTCGACTGGAAGGACTGTCCGGCCGACTGGGGCCTGGAGAAGCCGATCCAGTGTGGCTACGTCACCGTCCCGCTCGACTACGCCAGGCCGAACGGGCGCACCATCAAGATCGCGGTCGACCGCGTGGGCAACACCGGCACCGCCGACGAGCGCCAGGGCGCGCTGGTCTACAACCCCGGTGGCCCCGGCGGCTCCGGTCTGCGCTTCCCGCGCCGCGTCACCACCAAGGCCCCGCTGTGGCAGAAGACCGCCCGGGCCTACGACTTCGTCGGCTTCGACCCCCGCGGCGTCGGCCGCTCCGCACCTATCTCCTGCGTCGACCCGCAGGAGTTCGTCAAGGCGCCCAAGCTCGACCCGGTGCCCGACAGCGAGGCCGACAAGCGTGCCCAGCGCAAGCTGGCCCGCGAGTACGCGCAGGGCTGCGCCGAGCGCAGCGGCGACATGCTGCCGCACATGACGACCCCGAACACCGCCCGTGACCTGGACGTCATCCGGGCCGCGCTCGGCGAGAAGAAGCTGAACTACATCGGCGTCTCCTACGGCACCTACCTGGGCGGCGTGTACGCGACGCTCTTCCCGCAGCACGTGCGCCGGCTGCTGGTGGACAGCGTGGTCAACCCCGCGCAGGAGAAGATCTGGTACCAGGCCAACCTGGACCAGGACGTGGCCTTCGAGACCCGCTGGAACGACTGGAAGAAGTGGGTCGCCCGCTACGACTCCGTCTACCACATCGGCGACACCCCGGCCAAGGTCCAGCAGCAGTGGGAGAAGCTGCGCGCCACCGCCAAGAAGAACCCGATCGGCGGCGTCGTCGGCCCCGCCGAGCTGCTCGGCTTCTTCCAGAACGCGCCGTACTACGACTCGATGTGGACCACGGTGGCCTCCGTGTGGAGCACCTACCTCGCCGGTGACGCCAAGCCGCTGATCGAGAACGCCGGTCCCGACCTGTCGGACATCAAGGGCAACATCTCCTCCGAGAACGGCAACGCGGTCTACACGGCCGTCGAGTGCGCGGACGCCAAGTGGCCGACGAGCTGGCGCAAGTGGGACCGGGACAACTCCCGGCTGCACCGCGACCACCCGTTCCTGACCTGGTCCAACGCCTGGATGAACCTGCCGTGCGCGACCTGGGAGGGCCCGCAGTACACGCCGGTGAACGTCAAGTCCCACCGCGGCCTGCCGCCGGTGCTGATCGTCCAGAGCACCCGTGACGCGGCCACCCCGTACGAGGGCGCCGTGGAGCTGCACAAGCGCCTCAAGGGCTCGCGCCTGATCACCGAGAACGGTGCCGGTTCGCACGGTGTCACCACCGAGCTGAACCCGTGCATCAACCAGCGGGTGGACGCCTACCTGCTGAACGGCACGGTCGACGCCAAGGACGTGGTCTGCGGCCCGCACGCCACGCCCGAGCCCAAGAAGCTCGCCGCGGCCAAGGCCAAGAGCACCCTGGCCGCCGCGGAACTGCGGCCCTGACGGCCCTGGGCGGGGCGGCCTAGCTGCGCCACCCGATAGTGCACCCCGCGGGGAGGTCACCGGCGTCGAGCCGATGGCCTCCCCGCACCACTTTGGCCGCGGCGTGCCCCGCGTCGGCCGCTACGGAACTCCGGCCGCCCCCGTCGGCTGCCCGTTCACCTCGACCTCGTGGCCGCCTCCGCAGCCTCGGGCGCCGGCAGGAACGCCTTGCTGAACGCCCCTCGGGTCGGAGACTCCGCCCGCCGGTCGAGCACCGCGAACACCACCTGCGCGAAGTGGCCGGCGAATCGTCCGTCCCCGGCCAACAGGTCCCGGAACGCGCCGGCCACCTGCGCCGGATCGTTGCGGAACACCCCACAGCCCCAGGCCCCCAGCACCAGCCGCCGGTGCCCGTGCGCGGCAGCCACCTCAAGGACCCGCTCCGCGCGGGACGCCAGTGCGGCGGGGCCCGCGGCCACGGCGGCCGGGGCGCGCTGCGCGATGACCCCGGCGTTGGGCGCGGCCGAGGTCAGGAACGCCGCACGGAAGGGCCGCTCCAACAGCACACCGTCCTCCTCGCGGAAGACCGGCACCGCGGGGGAGTAGATCACCCGGTCGGTGTAGAACGGGCTGCGGTCCGCGCGGTGCGCGGCGTAGAACTCCGGCACCCGGCGCAGGCACGTGTACAGGGCACTGCCCCGGCACACCGCTTCCTCCTGGGCCTGTGCACCGTTCAGGTAGCCGCCGCCCGGGTTGCGGGCCGAGGAGAAGTTGAGCACCGCGACTCCCCGGTCGGCCCCGGCCGCCGGATGCGGCACGCCGTCGGTGGTCAGGCCCGGCGCGGCGGCGTCCCCGCTCAGCCGGCAGGCCGCGGCGTGGCTCCCCTCGGCCGTCACCTCGAACCGGGTCGGGCCCGCTGCCCCACCGCCCGTACCCGTCGGGCCCGCCGCGGCGACCGGCTCCGGGCCGTACAGCCGCGTCCCCCGGGCGGCCACGGCCAGCCACTCGGTCAGCCGCACCGACCGCCCGGCCGGCGAGGTGTACCCGCCGGCGGCCACGATCTCCTCGGTCTCCTTGGCGATGCCCCGCAGCCGTGCACTCATTCCGTGCCCCCGTTCCATACGAAGGGACGCCGGCCCGCTCGGACCGGCGTCCCGATGATCAGGTGTGAGGCTACGGAGGGCGGGCGGGGCCACGCCACAGGATTGTTCGGCGGAGGCCGTACGCACCCCGCGCCTTCGGGTACGGGCCGATGCGGTCCAGGGCGAGCCCGTACGGCCCGAACACGCCGCTGCGGGGGGGGCGCCCCCGGGCGGGGGGGGGCGCCCCGGGCGGGGGGGGGGGGGGGGGGGGGCCCGGGCGTACGCGGGCATCAGGCGTCGAAGTCGCCGGCCTTCACGCCCGCGACGAACGCCGACCACGCGGCGGTCC
>NZ_JBEHZD010000283.1:0-9935 GCF_040240285.1 Streptomyces sp. HSW2009
TGCCCCCCGCGTCGATCCCGCTCCGCGTCACGGCTGGCCCGTGTCCGTTGCGTACCGCCGCCCGCCGCCCGCCGCCCGCCGCCCGCCGCCACGAGCCACTCGCCTCGCGCCCCCGGCCCGCGCGCCCTTGGACCGCCGGCCGGGACTGGCTCCGCACGGGTGCCCGCCGGACGGAGGGTGTGTCGCCCTCGGCTCGCGTCCGGAGCGGCGGACGGCGGCGGATGACGGAGGGCGGGTGGCAGCGGACAGCGGTGAGGGGGATGGAGCGAGGGGCGCGTAGGTGCGCGGCGAGCCGTGAGGGGCGCGCCGGCGCCCACCCGTACGGCGGCCCCTGGCGGCGCGGGTGACTTGCCGTCGGAGCTGGTAACTGTGCCTGACGCAACATCAACTTCCTTGCTGATGTGGCCAGTTCGCAAGGGGGGTAGCTGGCCCTCCGCCGGAGGGTGACGGTCATTGAGGCGTTGACAGTCGGCGCGGCCATCCATACATTTCTCAATCGTAGGAAATTTCGATGATTACCCATCCCGATGGACTGGCCGGCGGAGTGATCGGTGTGGTCGGTGTTCCGGCGTGCCGGTCCGCGGGGTGGGATCGACCAACCCTGGGGGGAACCGATGTCCAGCACGCCAGTAGCGCAACCACCGCCCGCGTCGACCGACGCCCCCGCCGGGCGCGGCTGGACCCTCGCGACGGTCTGCGTCGCGACGTTCATGCTGATGCTGGACCTGACCGTGGTGAACGTCGCCCTGCCCGACATGCGGGAGACGTTCGACGCCAGCTTCGCCGACCTCCAATGGGTGCTGGACGCCTATGCGTTGGGGCTCGCGGTCTTCCTGCTCACCGCCGGTTCGCTGGCGGACCGCTTCGGCCGCAAGAAGCTCTTCAACCTCGGCTTCGTCATCTTCCTGCTGGCCTCGCTCGCCTGCGGCCTGGCCGGGGACGTCGTCGTCCTCTCGATCGCCCGCAGCGTGCAGGGGCTCGGCGCCGCCGTGCTGTTCGCCATCGGCCCCGCGCTCATCGGACACGAATACCGGGGCAAGGACCGCGGCGCCGCGTTCGGAGTCTTCGGCGGCGTCGCCGGGCTGGCCATCGCCTTCGGTCCGCTCATCGGTGGCGCGCTCACCGAAGGGCTGAACTGGCGCTGGATCTTCCTGATCAACCTGCCGGTCGGCATCATTGCACTGGCCATCGGCCTGGTACGGATGCGGGAGTCCAGCGACGCCAAGCCCCATGCGCTGGACTGGTGGGGCCTGGTCACCTTCTCCGGTGCGCTGGCCCTGCTCGTACTCGGCTTCCTGCGCGGCGAGGCCGAAGGGTGGGGCAGCGCGCCCATCGTCGGCATGTTCACCGCAGCCACCGTCCTGTTCCTGGTGTTCTTCCTGGTGGAGCGGCGGCTGGGGGACGCGGCGATGCTGGACCTCTCGTTGGGCCGCAACACCACCTTCAACGGCATCTCCGCGGTGACCCTGCTCTGCTCGGCCGCCACCATGTCGGCCATCTTCCTCCAGATCTCCTACGTGCAGAACGTGCTGGACTTCAGCGCCTGGGACACCGGACTGCGCTTCCTGCCGCTGACCCTGACCTTGTTCGTCGCCGCGGCCATCGCCGGCAGCCTGACCGCGGTGGTCCCGCAACGGCTGCTGGTGGGAACCGCGATGGCGGCCATCGCGCTCGGGCTGTGGCTGGTCACCCTGGTGGACGCGGACAGCAGTTGGACCGCCCTGCTGCCCAGCATGGCGGCGACCGGCGTCGGCATGGGCCTGTTCAACCCCTCCCGCGCCTCGCTGTCCATCGCGGTCGCCGAGCCGGAGAAGGCCGGCATGGCCTCCGGCATCGGCGAGACCTTCCAACAGGTCGGTGTCGCGGTCGGCATCGCCTCGGTCGGCGCCCTCTTCCAGTCCCGGGTGGTCGACCTGTTCGTCGCCTCCGACGCGGGCAAGCAACTCGGCCCAGGCGCTGAGGAGTTCGGGCACGCTGCGGCGGCCGGCGGCGGGGACGAGGCCGCCGCGGCGGCCCCGGCGGGGCTGCGGGACACCCTGGAGGAAGCCGCCCGGGCCGCGTTCGTCGACGGCCTGCACGACGTGATGATCGTGTGCGCCGTCCTCGCCGCACTCGGCTCGGCGATCGGGTACGCGTTCATCCGCACCCGCGACCTGCACGAGAGCGCCATCGCCGGCACCCAGCCACCCGGCGAGAAGGACAGCGGACAGCCCGCCGGGCAGCCCGGCGGCAAGGAGGAAGAGGAAGCCGCGCCCGTCGTCGGCGCCCAGGTGCCGGCCGACATCTGATCGGCTCACATCACACCGGCGGCGATCCTCCGACCGAGGGGGGTCGCCGCCGCGCTCCGCCAGCGATAATGGAGCCAGACAGTCGAGTTCCGCCCCGGTTGGGAGAACGCCCCATGCCACAGCCCCTACAGCACCCCGAGGCCGTCGCGGCGGCCGACCCCGAGGTGCCGGCCGTGCCGGCCGCGTCCTTCGACTTCCCGCTGGTCAACCGGACCGGCTACCTGCTCAACAAGGCCGGCCTGCTGTTGCTCAGCGAGGCGGAACACGCCCTGGAGGGCCAGGGCATGCGCATGCGCTACTTCTACGTACTGGCCGCACTCGAAGGCGGCCACCTGCTCTCCCAGCAGGACCTGAGCCGGCTGCTCAGCCTGGACCCCACCACGATGGTGGCGCTCATCGACGAGATGGAGTCGGCGGGCCACGTGGAGCGGCGGCGCAACCCGGCCGATCGGCGGCGCTACATCCTCCACCTCACCGAAACCGGTCGCCAGGCACTGGCCGAGGCGTCCCAGGCGGTCGCCTCGGTGGAGGACGGGTTCTTCGCCGCCGTGCCCGAGGGCGACCGGGACCGCCTCAAGGCCACCCTGCGGCAACTGCTCGCCGACCGTTGGCCGAGCGTCATCGCCTGCGCCGAACCACCGGCCCCCCGAGCGGGGTGAATCCGGACCGACTAAATCCGGAACACGCAGAGCGCGTTCTTGCTATTCGGTCCGGATGTGATCCGTCCCATTGCGGGGATCTTCGGCGGCTTTCGGGCCGCACTTTAAATTCCTGCGGATTGACATTTGTGCGTGTTAGCCTCTTAGGGCCTGCCCAAGCTCTAGCTAAAACGGGCGGGTGGACATAACACGCCACGGGGGGCGGATTCATGAACACGGGGGAACTCTCTTTTCGATCTCTTGACGCCTGCCTTGGGCCGGGCGACCAGAGGTTCTTCGGAAGTGGCTACAAGCGAGTCGGCCAACAGCTCTTCGACCTTCACACGGACGGCTCGGCCATGCCGGGCGCCACGATCACCGCACGGGCCGGGCTCCGCTATCCGCAGGACTGGTCCCGCAAGGCCGCCGGCCGGCTCCAGCCGCACCTCAGCACCATCGACGCCATCGTCCTGGCCGTACAACTCGCCGAGGTCCAGATCAACCACGCCCGCGCGCTCGACGACGAGCAGCAGCGGCACACCTGGCTGTGCCACGCCGAGGTGCGTGCTGGCATGCAGCCGCAGGAAGACCTGGACCGCTTCCCATGCCGGGCCAGGCTGCGTGCCTCGATGCCGGGCCAGGGCCCCGGCGCACCGCGGCTGCGCAGCACGTACGACTGCCTGATCGGCAACCTCAAGGTCCGCTGCACGCTGGAGCACGCGCCAGGACGGGCCGGCACCCGCCCGCATCCCACCTGGTACGCCACCGGCGAGGACGCCCTCGGACCGGCTTCCACCAGGCATTACGGCGAGGGGTACAAGGCCAGGCGGCACATCACCGAGGACGTGAAGGTCGACCTCGCGGCGCAGCGCGTCCGCGCGGCCCAGCGCATCACGGTGCAACCGCAGGGCACGGCCGTCACCCGCGGGGCGGAGGCGGCGTACGAGCCGTCAGCGTCCGTCGTGGACATCGTCGTCGGCATCGCGCAACTGGCCCAGGTGATGCTCTACAACCAGGACGACGTCTCCCGGGGCAGCAGCAACACCCTGTGGATGCGCCGCATGCACGTCGAAGCCGATGCACCGCTGCGGCCCCTGGACCGCCCCTTCGAGGCGACCGCCTACACGAAGAAGAGCCGGCTCCTGCCGCTGGACGGCAGCCTCTGGCGGTGCACCGACCTCGCCGTGGACGACTACCTGGGAATCCGCGGGTCCTGCTCGATCGCGCACCGTCTGCCCGAAGCCGTCGCGGCCTGACGGAAGCACGCACACTTCACCCCGGGAGAGTGAAAACCCCTCACCCGGCTCAATAGACACCGCACCCACAGGGCATTTCCCTTTGCCCGCGAAACGGTTGTGGTGGAAGTTTCTCAAAGGCGTGGCACGTCGAATAAGGCATGCCCGATCGCATACCCACGCATTCCCAAAAGGGAAAGGTATTCGACGTGCCCGCCGACCACACGGGGGAGTCACCTCATGCCCAATTCACCCTCACCCACGCAGTACTGCGGCCATGCGCTCGTCATCTTCGAGGGCGCCGCCAGAATCGCCTGGCACACCGACCCGGACGGCGCCTGGACACCGTGCGCCGTCTGGCCCGGTCCGCAGGCCCGCGCCCGACTCGCCGAACACCTGCACCGCGGACACCCGCTGCTGGTCGTCCTGGAGGGGCCGGACGTCACCGTTCCGGTGTTCCAGGACGAGCTGGACCGTGCGCCCGCCACCGTACGCATGGCCCTGCTGCCCGGACCGAGGGGCATCGAGCCGGCCAACGGGCCGAGCCGGGACGTCACCGAGGCCCGGGTGCCCTTCCTGGACTGGCTGCCCGCGCCCTTGCGGGCACGCGGCACAGCCTTCCTGGCCCACAGCGAACAACTGCTTGACCGCACCCCGTTGGCGCTGCTGCCACCGCTGCTCATCGACGAGCCGCAACACGGCGACCGGCAGGTGCGCTTCGCCCGCAGGCTGCTGCCCGGCGCGGTCACTGACCCCCGGCTGGGCGAGGCGATCCGCTATCTGTTCACCAAGGCGACCGTCACCCTGGTTCAGGAGCCGGGGCGATGAGCACCCACCAGCAGCCGGCCGACACCCCACCGCGGCACCGGGTCACGCCCGCGCCCGCCCGGCTCCCGACGCACCGTGACACCGACACCGACCATGTGCCGGTCCGTACGGGGTCCGCCACCGACACCGACCAGGTGCCGGCCCGTGCGGAGTCCGCCGCCGACACCCAGGCCACCGAGCCGGTCCCGCCGCTGCCCACGAGCGGTGAACTCGGCCGGGCCCTGGCCGCCGCCGTACGCGCCAACCTGCTGCGCGCGACGGCCGCCACGACCGGGACGGAGCGGCACTGATGGCACGTTCCGTCCTGGTCACCGGCGGGAACCGCGGCATCGGGCTGGCCGTGGCGCGCCGCCTGGCCGCAGCCGGCGACGCCGTGGCCGTCACCTACCGCTCGGGCGAGCCGCCCGCCGAACTCCTGGGCGTCCGGGCCGAGATGACCGACACGGACAGCATCCACCGAGCCTTCGACCAGGTGGAGGCGGAACAGGGCCGGGTCGATGTGGTGGTCGCCAACGCGGGCATCACCCGAGACACCCTCTTCCTGCGCATGTCCGAACCCGACTTCACCGAGGTCCTGGACACCAACCTGGTCGGCGCCTTCCGCACCGCCAAACGCGCGGCCCGCGGCATGCTCGCCAACCGCTGGGGCCGGATCGTCTTCATGTCCTCGATGACGTACGCGTACGGGGCGCCGGGACAGGCCAACTACGGCGCGTCCAAGGCCGGCCTACTCGGCCTCGCCCGGTCGCTGGCCTGGGAACTCGGCCCCCGCAACATCACCGTCAACCTCGTCGCGCCCGGTCTGATCGACACCGACATGAGCCGACGGATCAGCGCCGAACGCCACGAAGAACTGATGCGCAGCACACCCATGCGCCGGGCCGGAACCGTCGAGGACGTGGCTGAAGCGGTGCACTACCTGGCCGGCGACGGCGCCCGCTACGTCACCGGAGCCGTACTCCCGGTCAGCGGCGGACTGGGCCTCGGCGGCTGACACCCACCCGTGACCAACCCACACCCATTCGCAACCAACCCGTGCCCACCCGCACGCCTGTCACGTCTGTAAGGCGCCACACCCACACGGCGCCACACCCACGCACGCCAAGCAGCCCGTACACCTCCCCTGATCCTGCCGATCAGGCCCTGACCAGCAGATGCGTACCCACCCTCGGCAGGCAGCCGAGCCACTCGCAGACCCGACAAGGACCCACCATGCCCAGCAACGCGACCAGTACGCCCCACTCGACCGACACACCCGACCCGCTCCAGGCCGCCCGCCCGGCAGCCAGCCAAGGTCCGGCCGAACGCGTCGTCCACCTGGCCATCTCCGGCACCTACTCCAGTGGCAAGAGCACCACGACCGAGGCGGTGTCGGTGGCCACCGGCATCCCGCGCAGCCACGCCATGACCTCCCGGGAGATCCTCAAGGACCTCGTACCGGGCAAACAGGTGCAGGAACTTTCGGCCGTCGAACTCCTCGCCCTCGGCCTGCGCCGGCTCGAAGAGCGCATCCACAACGAGGCACAGCCCGGCTCGTTCGTCTCCGACGGTTCGGTCATCCACGAGTGGATCTACGGCGAAGCCCGGATGCGGGTGGGCATCCACCCGGGAGCCGGCGCCTTCCACAAGATGCTCACCGAGCTCGCGGGACTGCCGGTCAAACGGTTCTACCGCCAGTACATGGACGCGTACGGCCGCATCACCAAGGACCGGGCCAAGCGCGTCTACGACGCCTTCGTCCATCTGCCCGTCGAATTCGCGATGCGCGAGGACGGGCACCGGCCGGTCTCCGAGGAGTTCCGCCGGATGTCCGACCAACTACTCATCGAGACTCTGGAAGAGATGGAGATTCCCTACCACGTGGTGCGGGGCTCCGTGGCTGAGCGGGTGGGACAGATCGTGGAAATCTTCGACCTGCCGCTGGTGATGCCGCTGCCCGAGGCGGTCGAGATCGCCGAGCGCCGGGTCGGCGAGGCCAGCGCCCTCCTCGAAGCTGACGCCCGACGACACGAGGCACAGCGGCAGAAGTCGCTGCGCCGCCGCATCCGCTACGCCCTGCGCTACTGACGCGGGGCCGCGTGCCCGGGCGCGGCGACGGGTGGGGCGGCGGACGCCGGCTGGCTACAGTGGACCGGCGCGCTGAGGACCCGGCCGGGTGGCTCGCGCGCCGGCCGCCCGCCCCGTGGTGGCCGTCTCGCCAGGACCGCCCGCCGGCGCGTGGCGGATTGGTGAACGAAGCGCCGGGGGGGGGCCCGGGGGGGGGGGGGGCCCCCGGGCGGGGGGGGGGGGGGGGGGGGCCCGGGGCCCCCCGGTCTGCCGGGCCGTGGGGTTACTGCACCTCAAGCCCGATCACGATGCCGTCGGGGTCGTAGCCGTTGTCATCGAGCGCCCAGGCGCTCTTGCCGCCGCCCTGACTGGCCCAGGGGGTGACGGTCGGCACGCCGGGGCGCCCACCGTCGACCGCCTGCACGGAGAGCCGGAAGTCGTTCAGGTTGGCGGAGGTGGGCCAGGCCCGGGTGTCGAGGAAGAGCCGGTACTTGTCCGGGTCGTAACCGTTGTCGTCGGTGATGTACGAGCTGTCGCCGCCGCCCTGGCTGGCCCACGGCGTGTACTGCACGGTTCCGTAGCCGCCGCTGCCGTCCATGGCCTGGGCGCCGATCCGGAAGTCGAGCTTGCCGAGCAGGTCACCCGGGACCGTCTGGAGGTCGATCAGCACCGCGTCGGGGTCCCGGCCGTTGGAGTCACCCGCCCAGGGCGAGACGCTGTTGCCGAACTTGGCGTACTTCGTGAACTGCTCGACGCCGTGCTGCGATCTGCCACCGTCGTCGGCGAACTGGATGCCGACCCGGAAGGAGTTCACCTCAGCCGCCTGGGCGGAGGTGGGCAGGGCCGCCATGGACAACGCAGCCGTGGCAGCGGCCACCGCGGTGAGGATTCGAGAAATGCTCCGCATGGTTCCTCTCACTTCGGTAGTGACGGCCGACCAGGACGTGGGCAGCCGTCATTCTGCACGCGAAATCGGGAGTGGAAACACTTTCTGGTACGCAGAGTTGCAGAAAGAAGGTTAGGCATATGACAGCAGCGGCGCCAGCGATGTTCCGGCCAGTCGTGGCGTGAAGCTATGGTGAGGGTCTAGAAGATGCAGGGTAAAGGCTCTGGCGATCTTCGTTAATTCCTCAGGCGAATGATCTGGGCGTTGAAAAATTCGAACGAAAATCGAAGAATGTTTCGGACGCGTGCTCCCGGATCTTGCGTGAGCCTCGGCCGCGCTGCTCTCGCCACTCACTTGACCTGCATGGATGATGGCTCTCATGGGAGATGGCGGCGCCCCCGAAATGGTCCATCCGCGCTCGGCTGCCGCCGTGGAGTAGTGGATGCGGCCTCGCAGCCTGCCGGTCTACACGTTCTCCTGACGGTGTGTAGAAATGCAGGGTGCGTGCTTCCGCTTTCCTGTGCGCCTTTCCATGTCGACTAGGTGCGGAGAGTATCGCGGTCGGGAATGGTTGGCGGGCATGCCGAAGCGCCCCGCGGCCGGGACGCGGGAGCGGCGTGCGGGAGTGGGAACGCGTGCGGTGAAGTGGCGAGTGGTGGG
Source organism: Streptomyces sp. HSW2009 (assembly GCF_040240285.1). Classification (NCBI taxonomy): domain Bacteria; kingdom Bacillati; phylum Actinomycetota; class Actinomycetes; order Kitasatosporales; family Streptomycetaceae; genus Streptomyces; species Streptomyces sp. HSW2009. Next base: position 8,582 of record NZ_JBEHZD010000283.1, read on the forward strand.
TTTTCCTCGCCTGGTGCGGGGCGGGGCGAAGGAATTCCGCCAAGCCGTTCGCGTACGGTCGAATGTTTATGCTCGGCCGCCGATTCCGTCGGCCACGGCCGGCCCGTGGTGGGGCTCGCGTGATCGCTGGTCCTCGGCGCTGCCGGCCCCCGTCGCCCGTTCCGCCTCCCTGGGTGAATCCCTACCGGGTCGTCGGCGGTAGGCGGAGTAACGGTACGGACCGTGCCGCGGTGTGAGGGGGCGACCTGAAGTGAAGTGACCGGAAGCCGCGGCCGAATGTCCGATTCCGCGCGTGGTAGTCGGATATAGGGGGACCTTCTGGTTGATGGCGTTCCAAGTCGGTCGCTGGGGCTGGAGCCGGCCGCCGCTGTGCACCAGACGCCCCCACCCCACTCCGGCAGCGGGCGTCGACAAGCCCTCGCCACGCCGCCGGGCGCTCAAGTTGGCGATCAGGGAGGCGAGTTGGCCGTGAGCTACTGCTCATGAACTGTTCACCCGCGTGTTTCTACCCGCATAGACCGGGTGCCGTCACGATGGGCGACGCCGCCTCCCCCCTCGATGCACGGGAGTTGACGTTCCTCATGCAGATATCCCGCCGCAGCGCCCTCGCCGCCGCCGTCGCCACCGCCTCGGCCGCCCTCTCCCTGTTGGCCACCGCCCCCTCGGCGCAAGCCGCACTGCCCACCCCGGTCAGTGCCGCCACCGCCCGGTCCTACCTGGCGGCCATGCCCGCCACCGCCGAGCACTCCCTCACCGGCTACAGCCGCGACCTCTTCCCGCACTGGATCACCATCAGCGGGAGCTGCAACACCCGTGAGACCGTACTCAAGCGGGACGGCAGCGGGGTGGTGACCGACTCCTCCTGTGCTGCCACCTCGGGTAGCTGGTACTCCCCGTACGACGGTGCCACCTGGTACGCCGCATCCGACGTGGACATCGACCACCTCGTGCCGCTGGCCGAAGCCTGGCGCTCCGGTGCCTGGTCCTGGTCCACCTCCACGCGCCAGTCCTTCGCCAACGACCTCAGCCGCCCCCAGTTGCTGGCCGTCACCGACAACGTCAACCAGTCCAAGGGCGACCAGGACCCGGGGAGTTGGTGGCCCTCGCGCACCGCCTACCACTGCACGTACGCGCGTGCCTGGGTCCAGGTCAAGCACGACTACGGGCTGTCCGTCGACTCCGCGGAGAAGAGCGCACTCAGCTCCGTACTGAACGGCTGCTGACGCACGTCACTCCGCTGGTGGGGGGGGGGGGGGGGGGGGGGGGGGGGGGGGGGGCGGGGGGCGCGGCGCCGCGCCCCGCCCCCCCCCCCCCCCCCCGCCGCCGCCGCGCCCCGGCCCGCCCCCCCCCCCCC
>NZ_JBEHZD010000284.1:0-9911 GCF_040240285.1 Streptomyces sp. HSW2009
GAGCGGGCCGATGTGCGACGCCTCGGGAAAGTCGTGCACCCGGAACCTGTTGCCCGGCGTGGCCGCGGCGGCGCCCCCCCCCCCCCGGCCCGGGGGCGGGGGGGCGCGGGGGCGGGGGGGGGCCCCGCCCCCCCCCCCCCACCCCCGGGCCCCGGCGTCCCAGGACGCCGGGGCACGGATAGCGGGTGAGCGGAGCCGCTGCTACCAGCCGCGCTCGCGCCACTCGGTCAGGTGGGGGCGTTCGGCGCCCAGGGTGGTGTCGGCGCCGTGGCCCGGATAGACCCAGGTCTCGTCCACCAGGGCGTCGAAGAGCTTGTGCTCGACGTCGTCGATCAGGCTGGCGAACGAGCGCTCCTCGCCCCAGGTGTTGCCGACGCCACCGGGGAAGAGGCAGTCGCCGGTGAAGACGTGCGGGTGACCGTGCGGATCGTCGTAGACCAGGGCGATGCTGCCGGGCGTGTGCCCGACCAGATGCCGCGCCGTGAGCTCGACCTGCCCGACCCGGATGGTGTCGCCGTCGTCCACCAGGACGTCGGTGGGCACGGGGATGCCGTCGGCGTCGTGCCGCCCCGCGTAGGTGCGGGCGCCGGTCGCCGCCACGACCTCCTGGAGCGCCTGCCAGTGGTCGCCGTGCTGGTGCGTGGTGACCACCGACGCGATGCCGTCGTCACCGATCAGGCCGAGCAGCCGCGCGGCGTCGTTGGCCGCGTCGATGAGCAATTGCTCGTCCGTGGCGCGGCACCGCAGGAGATAGGCGTTGTTGTTCATCGGGCCGACGGCGATCTTCGAGATCATGAGACCGGTCAGCTCGTGTACGTCGGCGGGGCCGCCGACCTCTACCGCTCCGCTGTACGTCATGGCCTCAGCCTAGTGGCGGGAGGGTGGGCAGCGGGGTGCCGTCGGCGGAGGTGAGGCCGGCGCCGTCGGTGCGCCCGGTGAGCCAACCGAGGAGCGCGACGGGCGTACCCTCGACGGTGGTGGCCTGCTCCGCCGGGCGTCCGGTCTGCCAGACGCGCCCTTCCGGAGTGGTGAGTGCCAGCGCGGGCACGTCGGCGTGGCCGGCGAACTTGCCCGACGCGAGGAACTCCACCTCCCGCTCGACGAAGTCGGCGGGGAGATCATCGAGCTCGTAGCCGATGTTCAGGTCGACGTGGTGCAACTCGACCTCGATCAAGCGGCGGAAGGGAAGGCGGGCGGCCCGTTCGGTCACGCCGTTGCGCATGGCGACCACGAAGTCCCAACGGTCCTTGGGAAGGGCCGCCGTCGCCGAGTTGAAGCGGAACGCGCTGGTGCGCAGGTCGTCGAGGTGGACCACGAACGGGCGGCCCGCATCGCGGGCGATGTCGGCGTTGCGGGCGTCGTCGCTCGCGTACATCAGCGTCTCCTCCCCGGTGCGCGCCCAGGTCAGGAGGTTCACGATGGCGTCAGCGTTGCGGGAGATGTGGGCCAGGATGTGGCCGCGGGTCCAGCCCGGAAGCCGTGACGGACGACTGGCCGCCGCGTCGTCCAACGAGGTCACCGCGGTGAGCAGGCGGTCGGTTGCTGCTTGTACGGCAGTCGAATCGTGCGCGAAGTCAGTCATGATCCAACGGTAATCCGCGCCACTCGATCGGGTGAAGGAGGCCGGCTATCTCCGGTATTCGAATGTACGTGCTATAGGCTCGTGTGTGGCATCGCACCACATCCTCTTCGGGGCGTCCCTCATACCCTGGGTTCCGGGGCATCGCTCCGCTCCGCCTCTCTCAAGAAAGGTGCCGACCGGCGTGGCCGACCGTCTCATCGTCCGTGGCGCTCGCGAGCACAATCTCAAGAATGTCTCGCTCGACCTCCCGCGCGACTCCCTCATCGTTTTCACCGGGCTCTCGGGGTCGGGCAAGTCGTCTCTCGCGTTCGACACGATCTTCGCCGAGGGGCAGCGCCGGTACGTCGAGTCGCTCTCCTCCTACGCACGGCAGTTCCTGGGCCAGATGGACAAGCCCGACGTCGACTTCATCGAAGGGCTCTCCCCGGCCGTCTCCATCGACCAGAAGTCCACCTCGCGCAACCCGCGGTCCACGGTCGGCACCATCACGGAGGTCTATGACTACCTCCGGTTGCTGTTCGCCAGGATCGGCAAGCCGCACTGCCCCGAGTGTCAGCGCCCCATCGCCCGCCAGTCGCCGCAGGCGATCGTGGACCGGGTGCTGGAGCTGCCCACCGGCAGCCGGTTCCAGGTCCTCTCTCCGCTGGTGCGCGAGCGCAAGGGGGAGTTCGTCGACCTCTTCTCCGACCTCCAGACCAAGGGGTACAGCCGTGCGCGGGTGGACGGCGAGACGGTGCAGCTCTCGGAGCCGCCGAAGCTGAAGAAGCAGGAGAAGCACACCATCGAGGTGGTGGTGGACCGCCTCACCGTCAAGGACAGCGCCAAGCGGCGGCTGACCGACTCGGTGGAGACCGCGCTCGGGCTCTCCGGCGGCATGGTCATCCTCGACTTCGTGGACCTGGACGAGGACGACCCGCAGCGGGAGCGGATGTTCTCGGAGCACCTGTACTGCCCGTACGACGACCTGTCCTTCGAAGAGCTCGAACCGCGCTCGTTCTCCTTCAACTCGCCCTTCGGAGCCTGCCCGGAGTGCACCGGCATCGGCACCCGGATGGAGGTCGACCCTGAGCTGATCGTCCCGGACGAGGAGAAGTCCCTGGACGAGGGGGCCATCCACCCCTGGTCCCACGGGCACACCAAGGACTACTTCGCGCGGCTCGTCGGGGCGCTCGCCGACGCCCTGGGGTTCCGTACGGACATCCCCTGGGCAGGGCTGCCCCAGCGGGCCAAGAAAGCCCTGCTCAACGGGCACCGGACACAGATCGAGGTGCGGTACCGCAACCGGTACGGCCGGGAGCGTGCCTACACCACGGCGTTCGAGGGCGCCGTGCCGTTCGTGAAGCGGCGCCACTCCGAGGCGGAGAGCGACGCGAGCCGCGAGCGCTTCGAGGGGTACATGCGTGAGGTGCCGTGCCCGACGTGTGAGGGCACGCGGCTCAAGCCCGTGGTGCTGGCGGTGACGATCCAGAGCCGGTCCATCGCCGAGATCTCGGCGATGTCGATCAGCGAGTGCGCCGAGTTCCTGCGGGCGCTCAAGCTGAGCGCCCGCGAGAAGACGATCGCCGAGCGGGTCCTGAAGGAGGTCAACGAGCGGCTGCGCTTCCTGGTGGACGTGGGCCTGGACTACCTCTCCCTGAACCGGGCCGCCGGCACCCTCTCCGGCGGCGAGGCCCAGCGCATCCGGCTGGCGACCCAGATCGGCTCCGGCCTGGTCGGCGTGTTGTACGTGCTGGACGAGCCGTCGATCGGCCTGCACCAGCGGGACAACCACCGGCTGATCGAGACCCTGGTGCGGCTGCGCGACCTGGGCAACACCCTGATCGTCGTGGAGCACGACGAGGACACGATCAAGACCTCGGACTGGGTGGTGGACATCGGCCCGGGCGCCGGTGAGCACGGCGGCAAGGTCGTGCACAGCGGCCCGCTGGCCGAGCTGCTCAGCAACGAGGCATCGGTAACCGGCCAGTACCTCGCGGGGAAGAGGGCCATCCCCACCCCGGACCTGCGGCGTCCGGTGGACCGCAAGCGGCAGTTGACCGTGCACGGCGCGCGGGAGAACAACCTGCGGGACATCGACGTGTCGTTCCCGCTCGGCGTGCTCACCGCGGTCACCGGCGTCTCGGGATCGGGCAAGTCGACGCTGGTCAACGACATCCTGTACACGCACCTGGCGCGTGAGCTCAACGGCGCGCGGTCGGTGCCCGGCCGTCATACGCGGGTCGACGGCGATGACCTCGTCGACAAGGTCGTGCACGTGGACCAGTCGCCGATCGGCCGGACGCCGCGCTCCAACCCGGCGACGTACACCGGAGTCTTCGACCACGTCCGCAAGTTGTTCGCGGAGACGATGGAAGCCAAGGTGCGGGGCTATCTGCCGGGCCGGTTCTCGTTCAACGTCAAGGGTGGCCGGTGCGAGAACTGCTCCGGTGACGGCACGATCAAGATCGAGATGAACTTCCTGCCCGATGTGTACGTGCCGTGCGAGGTCTGCCACGGCGCTCGGTACAACCGGGAGACGCTGGAAGTCCACTACAAGGGCAAGTCCATCGCCGAGGTGCTGGACATGCCGATCGAGGAAGCCCTCGACTTCTTCGAGGCCGTGCCCGCCATCGCCCGGCACCTGAAGACGCTCAACGAGGTCGGCCTGGGGTACGTGCGACTCGGTCAGTCGGCGCCGACGCTCTCCGGCGGCGAGGCCCAACGCGTCAAGCTCTCCAGCGAGTTGCAGAAGCGGTCCACGGGGCGCACGGTCTACGTCCTGGACGAGCCGACCACGGGCCTGCACTTCGAGGACATCAGCAAGCTGATCAAGGTGCTGTCGGGCCTGGTGGACAAGGGCAACACCGTCATCGTCATCGAGCACAACCTCGATGTGATCAAGACGGCCGACTGGGTGGTCGACATGGGCCCCGAGGGCGGCAGCGGCGGCGGTCTGGTGGTCGCCGAGGGCACGCCGGAAGAGGTGGCCGCGGTGCCGACGAGCCATACCGGCAAGTTCCTCCGGGACCTGCTCGGCGACCGGGTCAGCGATGTCGACACGGCGCCCGCGCGGAAGCGGGTCGCCAAGAAGGCGGCGCCGAAGAAGGCCGCGGCTGCCGGGACGGCGACGACCGGCGCCCGGAAGGCCAGCGCAGCGAAGAAGGCCACGACGAAGACGACGGCTGCAAAGACGACGGCTGCGAAGAAGACGGCGACGAAGCGGACCGCGCGGTGAGGCGGTTCGTGCGGGGGAAGCGGTCCCCGCGGCAGAGGTAGGAGGAGCAGCGGCGCGCGCATGGCCTGGCGGTTCGGGCCTGCCCGGGGCGAGGGCCATGCGCGCGGCAGGCGGCAGTCGTTCCGCCCCAACTGCCGTGCTGGACGGGCAGATTCAGGGGCATGCGTGCCGTACGGACCGAGCCCAATGGTCGAGCGCTGGCGGGGCGGGGGTGGAGCGAGCGGCCGGCGCGCGGAAGGAGAGCGGAGGGAAAGGGGGAGGACGGGGCGCGGCTGATGGGGCCGGGTGGGGTGTGGGTCAGGAGAGTTCGGTGGCGAAGGGGGGTTCTGCGCCGGTGCGGGAGCAGGTCAGGGCGGATGCGCGAGCGGCGAAGGACAGGATGTCCCGCCAGACGTCGGGAGCCAGATCGGCCAGCGCGGTTGCGGAGAGCGCGTCGTGCTCCGCGAGACGGTGGAGTAGCGCGGCGTTGACGGTGTCGCCGGCGCCGATGGTGTCGACGACGTCCACGGCAACGGCGGGCACGTGGAGTTCGATACCCGCCTGGGTGTAGACGGTGAGCCCGTCTGCGCCGTGGGTGAGTACGACGGCGGACGGGCCGGAAGCGGCCCAGGTCCGGGCCGCGTGGGCGGTGTCGGACGAGCCGGTCAGCCAGGACGCGTCCTCCACGGACAGCTTGAGGAGGTTGAGGTGTGGCAGCCAGCGGTGGAATCGGGCCCGGTAGGCGGCGGGGTCGGCGATCAGGCCGGGTCGGACATTGGGATCGAGGGTGGTGAACACCCCGTGCGCCGCCTCGCGTTGCAGCAACTGCTCATAGGCGGTGGCACCCGGTTCGAGGACCAGTGAGCACGTTCCCAGCGAGAGCGCCGTCGTCGCCGGGGGTAGCGCGTCCGGGAGTTGGAAGAGCCGGTCGGCGGTGCCGTCGACGTAGAAGACGTAGCCGGCTGAACCGTCCGCGTTGATTTCGGCCACGGCCAGGGTGGTCGGTTCCGGGCCCCGTTGCACCAGGGTGGTGTCCACGCCGGCGGCCTGGAGCCCGTCGATGAGGGCGGCACCGAATCCGTCGGTGGAGACCCGGGAGCAGAACGTGGTCGGCGAGCCCAGGCGGCCCAGCGCCAGCGCGGTGTTGTACGGGCCGCCGCCTCGGCGGGGAGCCAGTGCGGGCAACTGCGCACTCGTCGCAGCGGGGGTGGGGCCGTGGGGGACGAGGTCGATCAAGGCTTCGCCGGCGACGACGATCACAGGAGATCCTTTCGGTGGCCGCTCGCGGGCAGGGGCGCCCGTGCCCGCGAGGACGAGCGTAGGGGAGGGGCCTCGGGGCGCGCGGCTGGTCGGGGTGCTGGCCGGTGGCGATGACCGGGGCACCGTGCGGTGGTCGTGCCGTACGGGGCGGCCGGGCCGATGTCCTCTGCCGGGCGGAGCGCTGGTTGATCCGGAGGCTCATCGATCAGGTGCGGGGCGATCCAGGCGCGGGCCGGCGAGGGAGGGCCGGGTGAGGATGGGCAGGGGTCTGCGGGAGGGGGCGAGGCGGACGGGCGCGTGCCTGATGGGGAGGGAGAGCCGTCGATGGGGAGGACGAACCGTTGGCAGCAGGCCCGTCCGATGGGGGCGGGGTGGGCCTTAACCGCCGCGGTGCGACAGTAGGCGTGCCTGCTCACGCCGTCGCTGGCCTGGGCGGACGGGCCAGGTATCGTCGGCGGTGATTCCTGATCCTTTCCCCCGTGTTCCTGTGGAGTGCCCCATGAGTTGCCAGCCCGCGAGCCGTCGGACCGTGTTGCGAGGAGCGGCGCTGGCTGGAGCCGCGGGTGTCGGCGTCGCCGCGTGCTCGCCGGGGGAGAAGCGCCCGGGGCCGGCCACTCCGACGGCGCCGGTGGAGTTGGGGGCGCCGGAGGAGGTGCCGGTGGGGGAGGCCAAGCTGTACCGGAATGACCGGCTGATGGTCATGCAGCCGGCGCAGGGACAGTTCAAGGCGTTCAGCGCGGTGTGTACGCACGGCGGATGCATCCTCAGCAAGATCGTGGACGGCGAGGCCCGCTGTGGTTGCCACGGCAGCAGGTTCGACCCGGCGACGGGCAAGGTCATCGACGGGCCGGCGAACGCGCCGCTGCCCTCGGTGCCGGTGCGTGTGGAGGGCGGAAAGCTGGTGGCGGGCCCCAAGGCGTAGTGCCGGCTGTCCGTGTCGGGGCCGTCGTGTGGTGTGGGCTGGGCGGGCGTTGGGGTGGGGGTCGGCCGGCCCTGCCCGGAGCCGGGGTGGGAGCGGCGCGTGTTGCGGGGGAGTGGTGACGCCGGGACGCACCGAGGAGCCACGGGGAGCCGAAGTGCCACATGGTGAACTGCGCATGACCGGCGCGCTATGCGGTGGTGATGGCGGGGTTACGCTCGCGGTGTGAGCGATGCATGGGAGTCAGCGGCGAAGGGTGTGTTGCGTCTGCCGTCGGGGCGGCTGGTGCGGGGGCGTGGGTTGCGCCGGCCGTTGCCCGTCGGCCAGCGGCCGGACTTCGGGCTGTACCTACAGGGGCGCAGGCCGCCGGAGATGGAGTGGGAAGCCCGGTGGGTCCGGTGGCCGGACTTCTGGTTGCCCACGGACCGCGCGGACTTCGCCGTGGCGCTGCGGGAGGCGTGGCGCCGGGCGGAGACCGGGCGGGTGGAGGTCGCTTGCGGCGGCGGGGTGGGGCGGACCGGCACGGCGCTGGCGTGCCTCGCGATCCTGGACGGCGTACCGAGCGGCGAGGCCGTGGCCTACGTACGGCGGCACTATGCGCCCCGGGCCGTGGAGACTCCTTGGCAAGCCCGATTCGTGGCGCGATTCAAGCCGTAGTCGGCAGCCCCACGTGACCGGACCTATTGGTGGCTTGGCCGCTTGGTCGATTGCGGACTTGGTGCTGCCGCAATCTCGTGGGAATGCCGTGGAGTTCGTACCTGGCTGCGTGCGGGGCCGAAGCCGTTCCTGCGCGACGTCGATGGATTGGCGTGGGCGTATCCGTGAGGTGCGGAAACGCGCTGTATCCGTTAGCTGGGTGAAGGTGAAGGCCCCAGGCCCCAACTTCCTTCCCCGAAGCTGATTTTGAGCCGGGCCGGGCCGGGTCGGGCCGGGTTGAGACGGGCCGGGTCGGGTTGAGCCACGCCCTGCCCCGTGCAGGCGCCCCCCAACCCCGGCCTCCTCACATCCAGTCCCACCCGATGCCCAAGATGCCGGGCCGCACGCCCTGCTCCGTGAGGTGGACCGAGCGGTGCTGGCCGCTGAGGGTGAGTTCGCTTTCCGCGCTGCGGGCCGCGCCGGCGGAGCCCTGGGCGAAGCGGTGGCAGCGTACGGGGAGTGCGGTGGGATGGAACTGCACCTGAAGGACGTACTGACCACCTGCGAATGGAAATCCGCGTACGTATTCCGTGCTTTGACCGCCCGTGCCGTCTTCGAGGGCGTAACTGAACATCTGGGTTTCGCCGGCGCGCAGTCTCACGTCGAAGAGGAGTTCGGTGACGAGGACGCCGGTACCGGAGTGCCAACGGCGGCGGCCGACGCGACAGTTGTCGGTCGCGTGCACCCGTACCTCACCGGGTTCGCAGCCGGGGTCGCCCTGGTGGATGGCGAGGTAGCGGTTGACGCCGTCGCGGTGGGCGCGGACCACGTGCTGAGAGTCGCGGCCGGACAGCTCCCGCCGCGCCCCGATGTGGATGCGTTCCAGGTGGCAGACGGTGTGCAGGCCGCCGTCGATGGGGGAGTCGAGTTCGGCGATCAGCAGGGCCACGGCTTCGGACTGTTCGTGCAGCGTGTGGTACGAGCGGGCGGTGGGGCGGTCGGCCTGCGGCCCGAGCGGCGGTTCGAGGAGGCGGGTCAGCGCGCGCGGCGGGAGTTCCAGCACCTCCTCCAGGGCCCGTACGGCGCGGAGCGATTCGGCGCGGCGGGGGGTGCGCGCGCCCTGCTGCCAGTAGCTGAGGCTGGTGACGCCGACCTTGACGCCGCGCTGAGCCAGGCGGTGCTGCACCCGGTGCAGGGCCAGGCCGCGGGCGGCGAGTGCGGCCCGTAGGGCGAGGTGGAAGGGGCCGCTGCGCAGCGCTCGGGCCAATTCGGCCTCCGCCCCGTCCCACCGTGCGGCCGTCTGTCGCATCGCATGCCTCCTCTGGGCCGTGACGGGCCAGAAATTCACACACCGATGCCGTACGTGAACATTCACGATCGGAATCGACCGCTTCCGTGTTCTGCGTGCACATATCCAGCCGTGCGGCTCGCAGGCATTCACATGTGACGCCGACTGTTCACGTCGCGCATCAGCACGCATTGAAGCGCGTTGACTGAGCTCAGACAACACCTGATGCTCCTCACAGCGTCCGGACGCGCTCCCCCATCTCGCACCACCCACCCGTGGGAGGAACGCCCATGCCCCACCTTTCCGCCCTGCGGCGGCGCCGTGCACGCCGCCCCCTGTCCAGACGGCTTTCGGCCGTCGCGCTAGCCTCGGCCGCACTGCTGGCCGCCCCGACCGTCTCGGTCTCCGCGGCGGAGGCCGCCCCGCGCGCCCAGGCGGCCAACGTCCTCGACGTGACCATGCAGGCACAGCAGAAGAGCAACTGGTGTTGGGCCGCTTCCGGCAACACCATCGCCACCTGGATGGGCAGGAATTACAGCCAAAACCAGTTCTGCAACGCGGCGTTCAATCGTCAACAGGGCTTCGACTGCCCCAACAATCAAGCTACTCTGGGTAACGTTCAGAATGCACTGCGTTGGGCGGGCATCCGACCGGGCTCGTACGTTGACGGCTGGTTGCAGTACGGCACGGTGCAGAACGAGATCAACGCGAGGCGCCCCATTGAGACCCGTATTCAGTGGTCCTCTGGCGGAGGGCACATGCACGTCATCTACGGCTACGACAACTCCAACGGCTTTGTGTACTGGGGTGATCCGTGGCCCAGCAACAACCGCTACAACTGGGCGACGCACAACTGGTACATAAACAACAACCAGCACCGGTGGACCCACTCGCTCTACCAGATCGGAGCGTGAGGTCATGACCACCACACACGCGCCCCGCTCGTCCGCCAGTCCGCGCCCGCGCGGCGCGAGTGGGCCGGCCGCCCGCTCCGTGGCGGGCGCCGCCACCGCGCTCGCCGCCGTCGCCGTGC
>NZ_JBEHZD010000285.1:0-9868 GCF_040240285.1 Streptomyces sp. HSW2009
GGGGGGCGCCCGCTGCGTACGCGACACCGTCGGTGGTCGGCTGAGCGGGGCTTCAGTCGCCCCGGGTGGCCGGACCGATCGGCGTGTCGCGCCGTACGTCGAGTGCTGCTGTGTCACCGCGCACCCCGGCCAACCCGATGAGCGGGTGGATCGCCGCGGATGGAACGGATGGAGCGGAACCGGGCACCGGTCGACCGTCCCCCATGCTTCGACAGCCGCCACGCAGAGGCGAGTTGGAGGCTCAGGGAGAGGTGCGCAGCGGTGTGTAACAGGAGTGTATGAGCGAGGGTGGGGCGGAACGGGGCGCCGGGTGGGTCCCTCTTGTTGACCACGAACGCCCGCCCGCACCGGCCCTGCCGAACGGGCGGGGACCCCGACCGACACATGAGGCGGAAACGATGCGCGCCCAGAAGTTAACCCTCGCTGCCCTGACCCTCGCCGCGGGTCTCACCCTGACGGCCTGTCAGGGTGATGACGAGGGCACCTCGCAAGGTGCCTCCTCGCCCCAGACCCCCACGTCGTCCGCGAACGGCGGCTCGGGCTCGGGCGGCTCGGGCGGCTCGGACCAGGGTGGCGGTACGGACTCCGCGGGCGAGGCCCCCGCCGGGCAGGGCACGCCGGGCAAGGGCTCTGCCGACCAGGGTACGGACACCGGGGCCGGCCCCAAGAAGGGCGGCAAGGCGGCCAAGTGCCGCACCGACAACCTGACGGTCACCGCGACCGACGGCACCATCGGCGGTGACCGCAACGCCACCGTGGTGGTGGAGTTCAAGAACAAGGGCGCCCGCGGCTGCACGATCGCCGGGTACGCCGGCGTTGACCTGCGGACCAGTGCGGGCGCGTTGTCCGCGAAGCGCTCGGGCGAGCAGGCCCCTTCGACGGTACTCAAGGTGGGCCAGTCGACGTTCGTCGGCATCCACTACCCGTTCGACACGTCGGGTGGCTCCGGCGTCCGCGTGACGGGGCTCGTGGTGACCCCGCCGAACGAGACGAAGTCGGTCACCCTCGCGTGGCCGGGCGCGGCCACGCTGCCCGCCTCGGACGGCGCAGGCTCCACGGTCGAGGTCGGCCCGATCGGAAGTGCCGGCCAGGGCGGCTGACCTGCATGCAGCCCGCGCCCACCGCCACCGCACACGCACCGGGCCGGCGGGGTCACCCTGCTCTCACCGGGCCCGCCCTGGCACCCACCCGACCGGTGGGTGCCAGGGCGGGCGGCCCGTGGCGGCTGCCTACTTCTCCCAGCCCACGGTCTCCGGCAGCGGGCTGTAGAAGATGGTCGCGCCGACGTTGGCCAGACCCTTCTTGACGCTGTACGTCGACGGGCCGCTGAACAGCGGGAGCTGGGCGTACTCCTGGAGGGCCTTCTGCTCGACCCGGTTCACCTCGGCCGTCTGCTTGTCGAGGTCGGCGATGTCCGCCGCGGCGCGGATCTCCTTGTCAAGCTCCGGCGACCCGGCCCCGGTCAGGTTGGAGTCGCGGTCGGAGCAGTACGTGTCGCACAGGTACCGGATGCCGAACGGGTCCATGGAGCGGTTGCCCGAGATGATCAGGTCGAACTTGCGCTCGTTGAGGATGCTGGCGAAGTCCGCGTCGTCGGCCTTCTTGATGTCCAGACGAATGCCGACCGGCTTCAGCATCGCGGTCAGCGCACCGGCGGTGGCCTTGTCCAGCGGGCCGTCACCCAGCAGCGTGTAGCCGATTTCCAGCTTCTTGCCGTCCTTCTCGCGCACCCCGTCGCTGCCAGCCTTCCAACCCGCCGCGTCGAGGTCCTTCTTCGCCTGGTCGGGCCCGTACTTCAGGACGGCCGCGACGTTGTCCTGGTAGCCCTTCTGGAAGCTGTAGAGCACGGCCGAGCCGGGCAGCGGCTCCTTGTAGTCCAGACCCTGGAACTGGATCTTCGCGATCTGGGTGCGGTCGACGCTCTCCTGGATCGCCTTGCGCACCGCCTTGTCGGCGAGGAGCGGCGACTTGGTGTTGAAGTGCAGCGAGTACTCGAACGGGCTGCCGCCGCTACGGATCTCGGTGCCCTTGAGGCCCTTCACCTGCTTCAGGCTCTCGGCCGTGACCGCGGAGACGTAGTCGAGCTGACCGTTCTTGAAGGCGTTGACGCCCGCGGCCGACTCCAGGTTGACGTACGTGCGCTTGTCGAGCTTGCCCTTCTTGCCCCACCACTTCGGGTTGCGCTCGAAGGTGATGTTGCCCGAGTGGCTGTCCCACTTGGCGACCGTGTACGGGCCCGCGCCCCACTCGGGGCGCGCCTTCTTCACGTACGCCTTGTTGAAGTTCTCGACCGTCGCCGCCTTCGGGTGCAGGAAGGTGGAGAACAGGGTGGACCAGAAGGGGTACACACCCTTGAAGGTGATGACGGCCTGCTTGTCGTCCTTGCCCCGCTCGACCTTGGTGATCTTGTCGTAGCCGTCGGTGGTGGAGGCCGCGAAGTCCTTGTTGGACCCGTTGTTGGCCTTCCAGGTGGCCTCGATCGCCTTCCAGTCGATCGGGGTCCCGTCGTTGAAGGTGGCCTTCGCGTTGATGGTCAGGACGACCTTCTGGTTGCCACCCTCGACGGACTCCTTCACGTCGGTGAAGTAGTCGGGGTTGTACTGCACGTCGCCGGTGGGCGAGTAGGTGATCGCGTTCGCGTTGTACCAGGCCCACACCCGGCTCGCGGTGAGCGTGCCGTTGACGTTGAACGGGTTGCCCTGTTCGTCGAACGTCCCCACCGTCGTGTACGTACCGCCGTCCTTGATCTTCTCGTACGGCGTCGGGTTGTAGTCGGCGGCTCCCGACGCGGTGGACGGGGTGTCCTTGCTGCCCGAGCCCGAGCCGTCATTGGTGGAGTTCTGGCACGCGGTGGCGGTGACGGAGATGGCTGCGATGAGGGCGACGGGCAGGGCCAGTCTTGCGCGCATGGGAGAGCGTCCTTGGGTTGGGTGAAGAGGTGAAAATGAGGGTTGGTCGTGGGTGGTGACGGGGCCTTGGCCGGGGCACTCGGCCCAGGTCACACCGCGTGGCAGGCGTACGCGTGGCCGTCCTGGCCCGGCGCCGGCCGCGGCGCGGGACGCTCGGTGCGACAGCGCTCCTGCACGTCCGCGTCGGCGAGCCGGTACAGCGGGCAGCGGTCGACGAACACACAGCCGCTCGGCAGGTTGGTGGCGCTGGGTTGCTCGCCCTGGAGGACGATCCGCTCGCGGGTGCGCTCGCGCTCCGGGTCGGGCAGCGGGATCGCCGACAGCAGCGCCCGGGTGTAGGGGTGCTTCGGGTCGGAGAACAGCGCCTCCGTGTCACCGATCTCCACGATGTGACCCAGGTACATCACCGCGATGCGGTCACAGATGTAGCGGACCACCGCCAGGTCGTGGGCGACCATCAGATAGGCGAGCCCCAGCTCCTCCTTGAGCCGGCCCAGCAGGTTGATCACCCCGGCCTGCACCGACACGTCCAGCGCGGACAGCGGTTCGTCCAGGGCGAGCAGCTTCGGGTCCGTGGCCAGGGCGCGGGCGATGCCGATGCGCTGGCGCTGGCCTCCCGAGAGCGCCGCCGGGAACCGGTCACCCATCGCCGGATCGAGCCCCACCAGGGTGAGCAGCTCGTGGATACGGGCGCGGATCGCCTCCCGGCCTTCCCCGAGCGCCTGGAGCGGCTCGGCGAGCAGTTGGTAGACGGGCAGCCGCGGGTCCAGGGCGCCCAGCGGGTCCTGCATGACGATCTGCACGTCGTGCCGCAGGGTGCGCCGCTCACCGCGGGCGGGGGCCGCCCCACCCGTGGCCGCGACACCCTTGCCGCCGGCCGCGCCGATCTCCTGCCCCGCGATCTCGATCCGGCCGCCCTCGGGCCGCCGCAGCCGCAGGATCTCCATCAGCGTCGTCGTCTTGCCGCTGCCCGACTCACCCACCAGGCCCAGCGTCTCGCCGGCCCGCAGCTCGAAACTGACGCCGTTCACGGCGTGCAGCGTGCCGACCCGGCGCTTGATGAACGCCCCCTTGGTGACGGGAAACGTCTTCACCAGCTCCTCGACGCGCAGCACCACCTCGCCGCCCGTCGAGCGGCCCGTACCCGCCGCGCCATCGCCCGCCGCCAGCTCCCCGCGCGGATCGAGAGTGCCGTCGGCTATCTCGGCCGCCCGCAGGCAGGCGACGTCCCCGTGCCCGGTGACCTCACGCAGCTCAGGCTCATCGGAGCGGCACGCGTCGAGCGCGACGGCGCACCGACTCGCGAAGGGGCAACCGGCCGGCAGGTCGGACGGGGTGGGCGGCTCCCCACCGATCGGTACGAGCGGACGGCGCACCCCGCCGTCCACCGTCGGCACCGCGGCCAGCAGCCGCGCGGTGTAGGGCATCGTCGGCCGCCGGAACAGGGAGTGAACATCCGTTTTCTCCACGAACCGGCCGGCGTACATCACGGCCACGTCATCCGCGTGGCCGGCCACCACCCCCAGGTCGTGGGTGATCAGGACGAGCCCGGCGCCGGTCTCGCGCTGCGCCAGGCGCAGCACGTCCAGGATCTGCGCCTGCACGGTGACGTCGAGCGCGGTGGTGGGCTCGTCGGCCACCAGCACGGCGGGCCGGTTGGCGATGGCCAGGGCGATGACCACGCGCTGGCGCATGCCGCCGGAGAACTCGTGCGGGAAGGCCGATGCACGGTTGCGCGGGTCGGGGATGCCGACGAGGTCGAGCAGTTCGACGGCCCGCTCCCAGGCAGCCTTCTTCGACAGGTCCTGGTGGACCCGCAGCGCATCGGCGAGCAGCCTGCCCACGGAGAAGATGGGGGTCAGCGCCGACAGCGGGTCCTGGAAGACCATGCCAATGGACTTGCCCCGCACCCGTGACAGGGCCCGGTCGTCGAGACCCACCAGGTCCTGCCCGCCCAGCACGACCTGACCGTGCAGGGCGGCAGTGGGCGGCAGCAGACCCATGATGCCCATCGCGGTGGCCGACTTGCCCGAGCCCGACTCACCGACGATGCCGAGGGTACGGCCGGGCAACAGGTCGAAGCTGACGCCGCGCACCGCCTCGACGGTCCCGGCCTCGGAGGGGAAGGAGACCCGCAGGTCCCGTACGGAGAGCACGGGTGTGCTGCCGGCGGGGGCGGGCGGGGTGTCCCGTACGGGGGTGGTGAGCGTCATCGTCGGCCTCCCGCCGCGCCGGTCACGGAAGTGGGGTCGAGTGCGTCGCGCAGCCCGTCACCGATGAAGGTCATCGAGACGGTGAGCAGGACGACCAGGCCCGCGGGGAAGGCGAAGAGCCAGGGAGCGCTGGTGATGGTGGTCGCGCCGTCGGCGAGCATCGTGCCGAGAGAGACGTCCGGGGTCTGCACACCGAAACCGAGGAAGGACAGCGCGGTCTCGCTGAGCACGGTCGCGACGACGCCGAGGGTCAGGTTGACGATGAGCAGGGAACCCAGGTTGGGAATGATGTGGCGCACGATGATGCGCAGCGGGTGCACACCCATGAACTCCGCCGCCGTCACGTAGTCCCGCTCGCGCAGCGACGTCGAGACCGACCACACGATGCGAGCGGTGGACATCCACCCGAACACGGTCAGCACGATGATCAGTACGCGCCAGTCGCCCGCCACCCGGTTGGAGATCAGGGCGAGGATCAGGAACGAGGGCACGATCAGCAGGAAGTGGATGAGGCCGAGCGTCAGCCGCTCCACCTGGCCACCGAAGTACGCGGCGCTCGCGCCGATGATCGCGGCAACGATGATGGTCAGGACGGACACGCTCACGGCGATCACCAACGAACGTTGCAGCCCGTGCACCGCGCTGGCGTAGATGTCGTTGCCACCCTGGTTGGTGCCGAACCAGTGCACGTCGCTCGGCGGCTGGGTGAGCGCGGCGAAGTCGGCGTCGGTGTGCTGGTAGGTGGTGAACAGGTCACCGAAGAGGCTGAACAGCACCAGCAGCAGGAAGATCACGACCCCGGCGACCGCGAGGCGGTTGCGCAGGAAGCGCCGCAGGTAGAGCCGGCCGAGGCCGAGACCCTTGGACGGCTTGGTGGGGACGGTGTCGGTTGCGGTCGCCATGTCAGTTCACCCGCACTCTCGGGTCGAGGAAGACCGTGGCGATGTCCGCGAGGATCGCGCCGATCGCGGTGAGCACCGCGGCGAACGCAGCCACCGCGACCGCGCCGTGCACGTCGTTCTTGCCGATGGTCTGGATGAAGTAGCGGCCCATGCCGTTCCAACCGAAGATCGTCTCGGTGACGATGGCCCCGGTGAAGATGCCGGGCACGCTGAACGCCACGGAGGCGGCCGTCGGGATCAGTGCGGCGCGCAGGGCGTGCCGGCGGACGGCCTTGGCGCGGGTGAGGCCGGTGGCCTGGGCCGTACGCACGAAGTCGGCGTTGATCGTGTCGAGCAGCAGCGAACGCTGGGTCAGGTGGTAGCCCACGTAACCCATCAGCGTCAGCGTCAACGTCGGCAGGATCAGGTGCAGCAGCCGATCACCGATGGTCGGGAACAGTCCCTCGACGTTGGGTGAGTTCTCCCCGGCGACGTACAGGAAGTCGAGCCCGGCGTGCTGGTTCAACCAGATGGCGACGAAGACCACGGCCAACGCGGCGACGGAGGTCGGAATGTTGAACACCGTGATGGAGATCGCCTGGAAGATCCGGTCGGCCGGACCGTACTGGCGCGCGGCGGTGTACACGGCGAGCGCCACACCGATCACCACGGACAGGACGGTCGCCGTCACCACGAGCTGGGCGCTGACGAGGGCGCGGTAACCCATCTCACCGTTGACGGAAACACCGGTCGGTGACGCCCCCCAGTCGAAGTGGAGGACCACCGAAGTGAGCCAGTTCCACCACCGCTCCACGAGCGGCACCCCGGGATCGAGGTTGTACGGGGCGAGGGCCCGGGCGATCTGCTCCTCGCTGCGGACGGGCCGCAACTCCTTGTAGTTCGATCGCGGGTCCAAAAAGAAGCTGGCCAGGAAATATGTCGCGTTGGTTGCGACAGCGATCATCACCAGCCAGCCGCCCGCCTTGCGCATCACATAGCGCATGGTGCGGACCGCCCCCTCACCACACACGCGGGACGCGCCGGGACGGCGCCGGGGAGACAGGTGCAGTACATGTGTGGTGGGACTTTCTGGAACGTACGAGTACGGAACGGCCCCACGAGGAGGCTCCGCCAGCTTGATCCCTAATAGATGGTGATGCCAAGTTTTTCCGGGCCCTGCCACGATCCTGCAATGTTGCCGAAGCAAAAGTGAGGTCGACGGCTGGGGGATTTGGGCGATTCCTGGTGGTGGCTGGTAACGGATGGCGGTGAGGGGGCGGGTGATGGTTGATAACGGAGGGTGATCTGGGTCTGAGGTTGGTGGGGTGAGGTGGGGCGGGGCGGTGACCTGATGGGCTGGGGTATCGGATGGGTTGGAGTGGGGTACGGGGCGGGTTGGGTTGGACCGTATGGGGCGGCGGCAGGGTGGGTTGGGGTGGGTGGGACGCGGGTTGGGGTGGGGGGAAGGTTTGAGGGCCGGGGCCGGGAGTGGGGAAGGCGTTGGGAACGGGGAAGGGGTTGGGGGAGCGGGCGCGGTGCCGCCGTGCTCAGTGCGCGGTGAGCCCGCCGTCGACCACCAGCTCCGAGCCGGTGACGAACGAGGAGTCGTCGCAGGCCAGGAAGAGGATCGCGGGTGCGATCTCGTCGGCCCGACCGGCGCGGCGCATGGGGGTGCGCTGGATGTCCGGCTGCTGGTCCCCCTGCTCGTCGAGCAGTTCCTGGATCATCGGCGTGACGATCACCCCGGGGTGCACCGAATTGACCCGTACCCCCTGCCGGGCGTACTCGACCGCCGCGGTCTTGCTGAGCAGGCGTACGGCTCCCTTGGACGCCTGGTAGGCCGCAGCCGCGCCGCTGCCCACCAGGCCGAGCACCGACGAGGTGTTGACCACCGACGCGTTGCCGCTCGCCCGCAGCAGCGGCATCGCCGCCCTCATGCCGAGCCAGGTGCCCTTCTGGTTCACGTCGACGACGCGGTCCCAGTCCTCTTCCCGCGTGTCCTCGATGCCCGGCCAGTCCACGATGCCGGCGAGGTTCACGAGCACGTCCAGCGCGGCGAACTGGTCGCGTACGAGGGTGATCACCTCGTCCCACTCCCGCGCGGAGGAGACGTCGAGGCGGGCGACGACGACCTCCGCGCCGCGCGCCCCGATCCGCTCGGCCAGGTCATGGAGCGGGCCTTCGGCGATGTCGGTGAGTACGAGCCGGGCGCCCTCGCGGGCGAAGAGTTCGGCGGTCGCCGTTCCGAGTCCGCCGGTCGCGCCCGTGATCAGCGCGACCTTGCCGGCGAGTCGTCGTCCCGTCATGGGGTTGGTCCTTTGGTCGTCCTGGTTGCTTGTTCGTCTGCTCGCTGGTCGGCTTGCTCGCGTCCGGCTGGCTGCCGGGTGCGAACTGGTCGATAAAGCCAGCCTGCCGCGAATGGGACCGTCCCCCCGTAGGGCGCGGTCGCTTCCGCTCCGCCGAGTCTGGGCAGGTCAGCGGCGCCCAACCAGGGCGTGCGTTCCCTGGGGGTGACACACCCAGGCAGTGCGTCGGGCTGCTGCGACCGGCCGGCCCGTACGGCCGATGGCTGCCGCGAAGGCGCGGGCGCACGGTGCTGGGGGTGGGGCGCGCCGGGCGTATGGGCACGTGAAGCGGGTCACAGATGGCTGCGGGCGGCGCCGAAGGGCTGGAGCGTGCCGAGCCGAGTCACTAATCTGAGGGTGCCTCATCTCAAGGCAGGGTCGGGGCCTCGGATGTGCGGACGGACGTCGGCACTGGGGGCCCACGTCATCCGTGTGGGCCCCGGCTCATGAGATGAGGTGGCAGGGATGGTCAACTCGGAACCGGTCCAGGTGAGATCTGGCTGGTTACGTAAGGCGGCTTCACGTTTGGCTGTCGCGCTCGGTGCGAAGGCGCTGTGGGCGGTGGCCGTGAAGGTGCTCGACCATGAAGGAGTTGATCTCTAACTCCGAGTGAGGCAGATGGGGCTGACGCTCCAGCTAGCTTCGCTGGTGTACCCCCAGTCGCCAGCGACGCACCGATGATGGTGTGGGAGAAACCATCTGCCTCACGCCCTGTCCTCTTCCCCTGTCCCCGCGCCCCAGGCTCTGCTGAGTGGTCCAACTGGCCTGGTCCGTATGGGTGGTTGGCGATGTGGGGCGTTTTCGGATGAGGGCCCGCCTTCGAGTGTCGGCCGACACCGCTGACCTCGCCACAGGACCGGCATCGCCGCCGGCCTGACCTGCCCCGGCTCCCAGCCCCTCCGCCCATCGCACGACGACGGCGGCGTCCTCATGGCATGCTCGGGTGACTGACAGAGGGAGATCGCCGTGGACGCGTTGACCGTTGCCAACGATGTGGTGCCGTACGTCACCGCCGCCGTCGCCGCGTACGGAACGGCCGTCGTCACCCGCAGTGCCGACACGGCCGCCGACGCGACGGTGTCGCTGGGCCAGCGGATCGTGCACCGGCTGTGGAGCCGGGAGGAGAGCCGGGGAGGGTTGGAGGAGGCCATCGAGGAGGTCGCCGACGCCCCACAGGACGACGACGCCCATGCGGCCCTGCGCGTCCAGGTGCGTCGCATCCTGCGACAGGACGCCGAGTTGGCCGCCGAGCTGGCACAGCTCCTGCCCACCCGCTCCTTCACCGCCTCGGGCGCCGGTGCCGTCGCCGTGGAGACGAACAACGGCGTCATCAGTACGGGCGACGGCGCCACCATCCAGCGATGAATGAGGGGGCGGGTGTGGAGGCGTCGGGCCCCCGAGCGGTCGCCGTCGGGACCAACAGCGGCGTCGTCTCCACCGGTGACCACGCCACGATCGACGCGCGCACCGTCCACCTGCCGGCCGGAGCCGCACGGCAGCCCGCCGATGTGCCGGCCCCC
>NZ_JBEHZD010000286.1:0-9847 GCF_040240285.1 Streptomyces sp. HSW2009
CCCCCCCCCCCCCCCCCCCCCCCCCCCCCCCCCCCCCCCCCCCCCCCCCCCCCCCCCCCCCCCCCCCCCCCGCCCCCACCCTCGCCCAAGGGGGCTGGCTGCCGGCCGTTCACGGCCATGGGCCACACACGGCCATGGGCCACACACGGCCATCGGCCACGTACGGCCATCGGCCACCCACGACTGCCGGCCGCCCACGGCCAGGGGCGGACCACAAACACAAGCGGACCACCCACGGCCACGGGCGGACCGCGAACGCAGACGCATCACGACCCCGGGCGCACCACTCACCCTGGGCGCACCACCCACCCCGCGCCGCCCAACCCACCCAACTCCACCCCATCAAGCCCACCCCGCGCGCCCCGGTGGGCGAGATCACGCGAACCGGCCGGCGCCCCCCCTGAGCTGCGCTGTTAGCTTGGGCGTCATGATCGGGCGGGGGGCGGGTCGGCGTACGGACAGCCGGCGTACGGGCAGGCTGCGTACGGACAGCGGCTCGGCCGGCGGCGTGCAACGGGCCCTGATCGCCGCCGCCTTCGTCAACCGGGTCGGCAACGGGCTCTTCAACGCCGCCGCCATCCTCTACTTCACGCTCGTGGTGCACCTGCCCGCCACCCAGGGGGGGGCGGGGCTGACGATCGCCGGGCTGTGCGGTCTGGCGGCCGGCATCCCGGCCGGGAACCTGGCCGACCGGTACGGGCCGCGTACGGTCTGGCTGGTGGCCCTCGCCGTACAGACCGTGGCCATGACGGCGTTCGTCCTCATCGACGGGTGGCTGGTCTTCACGCTCGTCGCCACCGTGGACCGGCTGGCCGCCACGGCGAGCAACGCCGCGGGCGGCGCGCTCATCGCCCGGGTCGGCGGGGAGCACCCGGCGGCCTTCCGGGCCAGGCTCCGCACCTACGTCAACCTCGGCGTCGTCGTCGGCACGCTGGGCGCGGCCGTCGCCCTCCAGGTCAACACCCGCCCCGCCTACACCGTCCTGATCCTGGCCAACGCCGCCAGTTTCGCCTGCGCCGCCCTGATCGGGCTGCTGCGCGTCCCCCACTTCGGGCCGCTGCCCCGGCCGAAGGAACACCGGCAGTGGTCCGTACTCGCCGACCGGCCGTACGTGTCCTTCGTCGCGCTCTACAGCGCCATGGGCCTGCAATACCAGACGATTTCGCTGCTGGTGCCGATCTGGCTCGCCGGCCACACGGACGCCCCGCGCTGGACGGTGGCGGCGGTCTACGCGCTCAACAGCGGGGTGTGCGTGCTCCTTCAGAGCAGGCTCGGTTCCCGCGTGGAGACCATGCACCAGGGCGGCCGTGCCTTCCGCCGCGCCGGGCTGCTCTTCCTCGTCAGTTGCCCGCTGTTCGCGCTGATGGCGGACGTGCCCGCCTGGTGCGCGCCGGCGCTCGCCGTCCTCGCCGTGTGCCTGCACAGCATCGGCGAGGTGTGGGAGTCGTCGGCCGGCTACGCCCTCGGCTTCGGCCTGGCGCCCGACCACGCCCAGGGCCAGTACCAGGGCTTCCTGAGCATCGGCTTCGACGCGGGCCAGGCCCTCGCCCCGCTGGTCCTCACCGGCGCGGTGCTGGCCCTCGGGCACACGGGCTGGCTGCTCCTCGGCGTGTTCTTCGCGGGCCTCGGCGCGGCGGGCCCACCGGTCGCCGCCTGGGCCGAGCGCTCCCGGCACACCAAGGACGCGGGGCCGCAGGAGCAACAGCCGCACCTCACCGGAAGTAGTTGATCCCGCCGCCCGCGGCGAACCGCTCCGCCGACTCGAAACCGACCTGGGGACTGGCCCCTGGTGGCCGGTCCCCAGCGCGCGAACTCCGTGACCACCAGGCGGCCCCAAGACCCGCCGGGCGGAACGTGGGTGCCTACCCCGCGAGCGCGTGCAGCGCGTCCGCGACCGGCGTCGGATCGAGCGGGCCGATGTGCGACGCCTCGGGAAAGTCGTGCACCCGGAACCTGTTGCCCGGCGTGGCCGCGTCGGCCTCCGCGACCATCCTGTCCTGGAGCGCGGTGGCGATCGTACGGTCCTTGCCGAACCGCAGGTACGTACGGGGAACGCGCCCCCAGGTGCCGGCCCGGCCGACCGCGCGGCCCGCGTAGGCGGTGACGGGCTCGTCGGTCTGCATGCCGGCCAGCACCCGGCGGAAGTCGGCGTCGGGGTAGTCCGCGCAGATCATCTCCTTCAACAGGGCCAACTCACTTCCGACCCCCGTACGGAAGTTCAGCCTGAGCACCCCGAGCCGGTCCGGGTCACCCACCGTCAGCTCCACCGGGCTGACGGCGTTCGCGTTCTCCGGCGCCGCCGTGCAGGCGTCCGCCGTGGGCATGGCGCGGCTGGGACAGAAGGCCGCCATGTAGCAGAGGTGGTGCAGCAGGTGCGGTACCGCGTCGCCGACCCGGCTGACCGACACGCCACCCAGGCTGTGCCCGACCAGCACCACCGGCCCGTTCCGCGCGGCCCGCCGCACGACACCCGTGACGCGCGCCTCGTACTCCTCCAGCCCGAGCCCCTTCAACGACGAGGGCTCGACCGCCATCGCCGCCAGATCCTGCCGCTGATAGGACTCCGCCACGAAGGCTTCCGCGCCGTGCAGCGGCTGATCCACCATGACGACGCGGTGCCCGCGCAGCGTCAACTCCTGCGCGATCGGCAGCCAGAACGCGCCGGCACTGTGAGTGCCGTGCACCAGCACGTACGTCACGGCCCCCCGCCGCGAGTCCGCCACGGCCGGCGCACCCCCGAGCCCACTCCCGAGCGCCACGCCCCCCGCCGCGATCCCGATCCCCCGCAGCGCCGCCCGCCGGGTGGCGCCCTGTCGTCCTTCGTTCGTGTCATCGATCATGAACACCACGCTAGGGAAGGCCCGTTGGTCCCACCAGCGGCCCAGCACCCCGACGGGGGTGGGCCCAGAAACACCCCGTCGTACGGGGCGTGGGGGCGGCCCGGGCCTCTCCTCGTGCTTGGCTTCCCCGTCGCTTGACTTGATGATCTTCTTCCTGGCTTGTGTATGTGAGGTTTTCCCATCGCTTGGAGGGCTGGGGATCCCTCGGAGAAACTTGACGGCTGGCCTTGCGTAAGTCAGCCCGTCCACGACGCAGAAGCCGCGCTGGAACTTGAAGACTGCGGGGCGGGTTTGGAACCTTGCAGTGCCTATCCGAACACGGTGATTTACCTGCCATATTGGGTTGCATGACGGATTCGGCCTTGAGGCGGGCTCGGCTCGGTTTGAACTTGACGCAGCAGGAGGTGTGCGATCGTCTGAATGCCATTACGCGGGGTGGGGCGACGCCGGCCATGTTGAGTCAGTGGGAGTCGGGGCGTCGGCGGACGGGAAAGCGCAACCGGCGTGGGTTGTGTGAGGTTTTTGGGATGGCGCCGCAGGTGTTGTTCGCCCATCAGGACGGGGTTCGGGCGACGACGCGCCTGGCCGAGCAGGGGACGAGTAATGTCACCCGGCTCTTGACGCGGCACGTGGATCTCGTCGCGGCTATGACGGAGGTCGTGCTCGGGGCGCGGGAGCAGGTTGTCGTTGCGGGGTCGCGCTCGCGGGAGCCGGCCTACCTTGCCGCGATCGAGGGTGCTCTGTTGCAGGTGCCTGGCCTGGTGCACTACCGGGTTTTATACGGGCCACCGCGGCATGCGGAGTTGTGGGAGCACTTGCATCGGCTGTTGAGCCTGCGTGATCCGCGGCAGCGCTTGAACGGGGTACGGCCGCTGCATATCGGATTCGTGGAGTCGGCTGCTGCATTGGAGCGGCATTTCGTCGCTTCGGAGAGCGCAGCGGTGATTCCGGTGCCGAGCTTTCATGGTGCGGATGGGTTTGATTGCGGTGTGATGGTGGGGCCGGAGGCGTCGGTGGGGTTGGTGCAGCACGGTCGGGAGGCGTGTGCCGCTGCCCGCCAGGTGAACTCCCTGCACGACCTGTATCAACTTCCGATGTGGCCCAAACTTGAGGGAGAGGCGTGATGGACATCGTGGCGCGGGCTCAGGAACAGGCGGATTCGGTGGTGGGCTTGGCGCGGGAGTTGGTGCGGTTGCCGAGCCGGGGCGGTATTGACGACTACGAGCCGGTGTTGCGCCACGTCCAGGCGTGGCTGGCGGAGCAGGGGCTCGCGTACCGTCGTCTGCTCGGGCCGGACGGCGGATGTGTGGGGCTGTTGGTGGAGGTGGAGGGTGGCCGGCCGGGGTCGTGGTGGACGTTGGACGCCTGCCTGGACACGGCCCCGTTCGGAGACGAGGACGCGTGGAGCTTTTCGCCCACGAGCGGTGCGGTGGTCGATGGTTGGTTGCTGGGGCGCGGTGCGGCGGACAGTAAGCTCGCCGCTTCCCTCTTCTGCCACATCGCCGCTGATGTCCAGCGTGAGGCTGCGGGCCTGGCTGGGGGGTTGAGCGTGCTCTTGGACGTGGACGAGCACACGGGCGCCTTCGGCGGAGCCCGCGCCTTCCTGGCGGACGCCCGGGCACACCGCCCGTCGGGGGTCATGATCGGCTACCCGGGCTTTGATGAACTCGTTGTCGGTGGCCGCGGGTTGTGGCGCGCGGTGGTGAGCGTGTTCGCGCCCGCCGGGCACTCGGGCTCCCGCAAGAAGGTTGCGAACGCCATCTCCCGCGCCGCCCGCCTCGTCCAGCTCCTTGATGCCGTGCCGCTTCCGGAGGCTGACGATCGGTTTCCGTTGCCGGGGAAGTTGACGGTGACCTCGATCAGCGGGGGCTCGGGGTGGTCGGTGACGCCGGGCCGGGTCGACTTGAACGTGGACGTGCGTCTGACTCCGGCGCTGGATGGTCAGGCCGCTGCCGGCCTGGTGCGTGGGGCGGTGGCGAGGTTGGATGCCGAGTTGCCGCCGCCGGCCCCGACGGAGGTGGTGGAGAAGGTGTGCTGGCCGCCGTTCCAGCTCGCTGCCGAGGAGGAGCCGGCCGCGGCGATGTTCCGCGCCGCCGGCGTCCTCGGGGTGGACATCACCGCTCGAACGGCGGGCCCTTCGAATATCGGGAACCTTCTGGCCAGCCACGATGTGCCGGCTACGGCCGGTTTCGGCATCCCCTACGAGGGGTTGCACGGTACGGACGAACGGGCCCACCTCGCCGAACTGCCCCTCGTCCACGCCCTCTACCACCGTGCGGTCCTGGACCTTCTGCGTGGGTGAGAGCCAGCGGCGGGGGCGGGGGCGGTGGAATGAAAGAGGAAAGGAAGTGGATAGTTCGGGCGATTCTGCTGGGCGTGGGATGGCGGTGTGATGGTGGAGCCAACCAGGCATCCGGCCTCACCGGCCGGCGTCCCAGGAGAAGTAAGGGAGTGCACGATGATCGTCCCCTCCGCTGTTCCCGAGGCCCAGGAAGCCCTCACGCCCACCGTTCCGGCTCTGGGTTTGGTGGTGCCGCAGGCGTTCGCCGTCGAGGAGGTCACCCTCGGCCGTCAGCCCAACAACGACGGCGACAACTCGGGTGCCATGTGGTTCGAGTGACCTCACCCGCACGCACGCGCGGATGAGCTTGGCCGTGGGGCTCGGCGTTGTCGGGCCCCACGGGTACGTCACCGGCACCAGACCGCAGAGGGGGACGAACCCCATCGATCGTGAACACCACGCTAGGAAAGGTCTGTTGGGTCCACCAGTGGTTCAGTGCCCTGAGGGGGGACCCAGAACCACCCGTTGTACGGGACGTAGGGGGCGCACGGCTGGGCTCCGGCCGGGACGCGGCGTTCACTCACGCCCCCGAGCCCTACGCCGCGAGCTCATCCAAGTCGATCGGCGTGCAGCCGTGGAGGGTTGCGAGGTCGCGGGCCGCTAAGGTCCAGCCGATTTGTGGGTTGGTGAACGCCACTTTCGACAGGGAGTACGCGGGCGGCGCCGGGAGCGGGTGGAACGCGGTCGGTCGGTAGAGGATGCCGGCCACGCCCCACGGTTCGATGCGCTCGACCAAGGCCGAGACGTGCCCCTTCCGCAGATGCGGGCAGCCCCGTACGGATTCGATGGCGCACGGCCGGCACACCGGGGGTGACCCGGTCAGTTCTCCCTCCTCGATGGGCCGCCCCGACACGTCACGGGCGATGACCAGATGGCGTTTGCCCCACCGCGTGTAGTCCGCGTCGAACGTCGACTTGCCGCACACCTGGCAGAGCAGATGACTCATCGCCTGCCGCTGCCGCAGCGGATGTACCGAGGCCAAGTCCGGCGTACCGGCGCCCCGTTTCACCCCCCGACGCATCCACAGCACGCCGCGCCTGCGGTCGAGCGGAAGCTCATCCGCGTAACCGATTCCTCGGCTTCCCTCCGGCCCGTACGTCTCGATGACGTCATAGGAAGGCGGCCTTTCCACGCTCCACGGAGCGATGAAGGGGACGGGTAGTCCGCGCCAGTAGAACCGCTGCGGTGCGCTTTCGGTGGTGGTCATGGGCGTGCCTCCGGGATGAGGGGACGGGCGCACGAGGAGGTACGGGCCCAGCCAGGGCAAGCAACTTGGTCCGTACGGCGGCGGGCGTGACGGAGAGCCACGGAAGAGCGCGAACTGATGAACTGTCGCGCTTGCCGCGAACCCAGCGTGCTCCTTTTTCGCTAGGTTCGCAATATTCGCGTTCACCATAGAAAAACTCTCGAACGGACGTACGCGTGGCCCCTGTCGACGTAGTCGTGTCAAACTGCGCCCATGACGCAAAAGAAGCCGCCGCCGTCACTTAAAAGGCGCCGCGTGGGTGCCCAACTACGTCGATGGCGCGAGGATGTTGACATGCCATCAGGTGAAGCGGCGCGTGCCATGGGCTGGAGCGGTGCACGCTTCTCCCGTATTGAGCGCGGCTACTACCGCATCACGCACGACGAGGTGTTTGACCTCTGCGCGAAGATCGGGGTCGATGACCCGGAGGGAATCGCCGAGGTCGCCCGCGTCGCGGAGGAGCCCACGGGTACGGGGTGGTGGGCCCCCTTCGCTGACAAGGTCATCGAGGCGTACCTGGACTTCGTGGAACTGGAGGCGGAGGCCGAGACTATTCGCGTAATGCACCCCAAGGTAATTCCGGGACTTGTTCAATCACCTGGTTACGTAAGGGAGATCCACTCCAGCGCACGGTCGAGCAGGAGCAGCCCGGAGTCCCTGATCGCGATCCGCTTGGCTCGACAGGAAGTTCTCAGCCGCGCCAAGTTCCACGGCCTGGTCTCCGAGTCGGCCTTTCACGCTCGATTCAACAACAACACCGGCGTCATGAAGGATCAGCTTCGTAAGCTCATCGACGCCTCCAACATGGAGAACGTCACTCTTCAGATCCTGCCGCTGACGGCTCACCCGTCCATCGGGTCGAACGGAGCGATGACGATTCTCACGTTCCGCCACCCATGGGCATCCGTCGGCAGCATCGACAACCCCATGGGTGGATCGCACACCTACGACCCGGACCAGGTCTCCTATCTGGAAGCCGAATTCGAGAGCATCGCTTCTGCTGCGCTTCCCGTGGGCGAGTCACGGGAACTCCTCAACGAGTACTTGGAAGGACTCCACAAGTGACCACCAACAACGGACGCTTCCTCACAGCACCAGAGCTTGAAGGGGCTTCCTGGGTAAAGTCTTCCTACAGCGGGGACTCTCAGGGCCAGTGCATCGAGGTCGCTGACCTGGCGGCCACGTCGCTCACCGGCATGCGCGGCATCCGCGACTCCAAGAACCCCGACGGCCCTGCGCTGCTTCTCTCCGCAGACGCATTCGCGGACTTCGTGTCGGGCATCAAGAATGGCGAGTTCGATATCTGATCCGCTGGGTGGTGCTCCAATAGGCTGCTGCGAAGCCGTATTGAGCCTCGTGAGGAGAACCTTCATGACCGGCTTTACCCGTACCGACGCCGCAGACGCCCGCCTGACCTGGCGAAAGTCTTCCTACAGCGGAAACTCCAACGGCCAATGCATCGAGGTCGCGCAGACCCCCCGTACGGTCCACGTTCGGGATTCCAAGGACGCTGAGGGCCCGTCGCTCGCGTTCACGCTCGCCGAGTTCCGCGCCTTCACCCAGTTCGCAGCCACCTTCACCGGCTGACCCGGCGCACCACCAAGGCCCGGTCCCCATCCCGTAACCGGGGGGCCGGGTCTCGCCGTATCTGAGCCCTGCGGAGTGGGCCGCGGACCCACCCCGTACCCACGCCCCGACAAGGCGTGTGACCTCACCCCGTACCCGACGCGCCAACGCCCCGCAGCAACGTATCGACCACCCGCGTCGCGAGTGCATCCACGGCCGCGTCCGTCGCCGGCGCCTCGGCCGCCGCCTCGTGGATCAGGGCGTAGTACACGCGGCGCGCCCACTCCAGGTCGGTTCCGGGCCGCAACAGGCCGGCGTCCTGCATGCGGACGAACAGGTGCTCGCACCTGACCAGCACCGCGGAGTGCACGCGCGCGATATCGGGGGAGTCGGTGGGCAGCGTGCCCATCGCGAAGCGCCAGTCGATCTTCACGCGCAGCACGTTCACGGTGACCTGGTACAGCGCGACGGCGGGCGGGACACTGTCCGGTCGGGCGGATTCGACGGCGTCGTGGAACCGCTGCGTCGCCCACGCGGCCAACGCCGCGAGCAGGGCATCCCGCGAGACGAACCGTCGGTGCACGGTGGTCCTGGCTACCCCGGCGGCCTCGGCGATCTGCTCCATCGACGCCGCAGGGTTCGCGGACAGCACCCGCTCGGCCGCTTCGAGGATCGCGCGGACGGTCCGCTCGGCATCGGCGCGGAGCGGTTTGGCGGAGCCGGGCAGTGCCATGGGGGAGGGGCCTCCTAGTGCGACGGGGTGACCCACGATGGTACGCCCCTGTGCCGCCTCGCCAGATAGTTGCGACATTGGTGTCGCGTATTCTAGTTTTACTGAGGTATGAGTGATGCTTTTATGTCTGGAGGGGGATCATGGATCTGCAACTGAACGGCAAGACCGCCCTGGTCACGGGTGCCAGCCGCGGCATCGGGCTGGCCGTCGTCCGGGCCCTGACCGCCGCAGGTGTGCGGGTCGTCGCGGCGGCCCGTAGGACCACCCCGGAGCTGGTGGCGACCGGCGCGCACCCGGTGGTGGTGGACCTGTCCGACCCCGCCGGTGCGGACCGCCTCGTCGGCCAGGCCCTAGCCGAGTTGGGCGGCCTGGACATCTTGGTGAACAACGTCGGCGGCGGCGACGGCGGTCTCAGCGGCGGTTTCCTGGAACTGACGGACGCGCAGTGGGCGCAGGTGGTGGACCTGAACTTCTTCGCGACCGTCCGCGTCACCCGCGCGGCCATGCCCGCCCTGCTGGCCACCCGCGGCGCGATCATCAACGTGTCGTCCATCAGCGCCCGCCTCCCACACAGCGGGCCCGTTCCCTATACGACGGCCAAGGCCGCGCTGACCGCGTTCGGCAAGGCCCTGGTCCACGAATTCGGCCCGCGCGGGGTGCGCGTGAACACCGTCTCGCCCGGCCCGGTCCGCACCGACATGTGGCAGAGCCCGACCGGCTACGGTGCCGAACTGGCCGCGTCCATGGGCGTCCCACAGGCCGACCTCATGGCCGGCTTGCCGGCGGCAACGGGCATGCTCCTGGAGCGACTCATCGAACCAGCCGAGGTTGCCGCCTTCACCGCCTACCTGGCGTCCCCCCTGGCCGCCGCCATCACCGGCGCCGACCACGTCATCGACGGCGGAGCAATCAAGACGGCTTGAGTGTGCTCCTCGGGCCGGGCCGGCGGGCCCCGTTGCGCACGTACGGGATTCCCGGGGAATTCGCCGCACGCGGATGAAAAACGGCCCCGCCCCCGCCCCGCCCCCCCGCGGGGGGGGGGCGGGGCCCCGGCCCCCCCCCCCCCCCCCCCGGCGCCACCCCCCCCCCCCCCCGGGGGGGTTTAACATAAGCCCGCCCCC